>JBFHON010000001.1:0-37469 GCA_041593295.1 Oceanococcaceae bacterium
CCATGACCACCGAATCCTCCCTGACGGAATATCGTGACTACAGCGTGGCGGAAGAGGTCGCTCACGCCGTAACCCACGGGTTGGCTGCGGTGGCCAGCATCGTTGCACTGGTCGTGATGGTGGCGATGGCGACACTGCACGGCAGCATGCTGCAGGTGGTCGCCGTCAGTATTTACGGGGGCAGCCTGATCCTGTTGTACACCTCATCCACGCTCTATCACGCCATTCCCATCGAGAGCGCCCGGCGGGTGCTGCATACGATGGATCATGCGGCGATCTACGTGCTGATTGCCGGAAGCTACACGCCGTTCGCGCTGATTTCGCTCGAAGGCGCCACCGGCTGGTGGCTGTTCGGCATCATCTGGGCGCTGGCTGCTGCGGGCGTGGTGTTCAAGCTGTTCTTCACCGGGCGTTTCGACAAGGCGTCTGTCGCCCTCTACCTGGCGATGGGCTGGCTGGTCGTCCTGTTTGGTGAGGAGGTGCTGGAGGCGCTGCCGCGAGGCGGGCTGATCCTGCTGGCCGCGGGCGGGCTTTCCTACTCCATTGGTGCCATTTTCTACCTGTGGCGCAGCCTGCGATTCAACCACACCATCTGGCACGTGTTTGTTGTTGGGGGCAGTGTTCTGCAGTTTTTGGCGGTCCTGCTCTACGTCATACCCGGGCCGGACGGCGCCCCACGCTAGTTCGCGAGAACCGGGGTCAGAACATGTGCCCGTTCATCAGGAAGTGCACCCCGATACTGGCGGCGTAGCCCAGCGCGACGGCCCAGGTCCAGCGCAGGTGGCCCATGAAGGTATAGAAGCCGCGGGCCTGGCCCATTACGGCAACACCCGCCGCGGAGCCGATGGAAAGCATGGAACCGCCTACGCCGGCGGTGAGTGTGACCAGCAGCCACTGGCCCAGGCTCATGTCCGGGTTCATTGTCAGCACCGCGTACATCACCGGAATGTTATCGACGATGGCGGAGAAGACACCGACCAGAATATTGGCGGTGGTGCTGCCCAGCCCGGCGTACATGACCTCGGAGGTCAGTGACAGGTAACCCAGCACACCGAGGCCACCGACGCAGAGGATGATGCCGTAAAAGAACAGCAGCGTGTCCCACTCGGCACGAGCGACCTGGTGGAAGGTGTTGATGGCCGACTGGTTGCTGAACTCCGGGTTGGTGTCCGGCTCCAGCCCGCCCTCGTCAAGCAGGTGCGTCGCCTGCAGACGCTTGCGTCGGTTCAGGTCGAAGCTGTACAGCTTCAGCAGACCCAGTCCGCCCATCATCCCGAGTACCGGCGGATAGTGCAGCAAGACGTGCAGCGAAACGGTGACGCTGATGGTGGCGATGAACATGAAGATCACCATGATCCCGCCGGGCAGGATGTCGGCGGCTTCGGCGATGGCGTCGGGTTTGTCGTTGCCGATCGCGTAGGACAGGATGGCCGCGGGTACCAGCCAGTTGACCAGCGAGGGAACCAGCAGGTGGAAGAAGTCCGGTGCATGCACCATGCCTTTCTGCCAGACCATCAGCGTGGTGATGTCACCAAAGGGCGAGAAGGCGCCACCGGCATTGGCAGCCACCACGATATTGATGCAGGCCAGCAGGATGAACTGTGGGCGGCCCTTGCCGACCGTCATCGCAACCGAAGCCATGACCAGCGCGGTTGTCATGTTGTCCGCGATCGGCGAAATCAGGAACGAGAGCAGCCCGGTGAGCCAGAACACGGAGCGCAGGGAAAAACCGCTGGAGATGAGGCGCGCCTGCAGGGCGTTGAATACGTTGCGTTCTTCCAGGGTATTGATATACGTCATCGCCACCAGCAGGAAAAAGAACAGCTCCGAAAACTCCAGGAAACTGTGCCGCAGGGCTTCTTCGACAAGTTCGGCGCCTCCCAGTTGGTCCTGGGCAAAGCCGATCAGGGTCCAGATCAGCCCTGCAGCCATCAGTACGGGGATGGACTTCCTCAGGTGCAGCTGGTCTTCCAGAATCACCAGCACGTAGGCGCCTGCGAACAGCAGCAGACAGGCGGGGCCGACCCAGCCCAGTGCACCCATCCCGGCGTCCATCGGCGCGGACTCCGGCGCCGCTGCTGCAACCACTCCCGAGAACAACACACCAAAAAGGGACATCAGGAGCAGTACGGATTGGGGCACGTTGTCTTCGCCGGTTGGGGACCCCCGCGGGGTCGGTGCGCGAATTATAGTGCGCTGCAGCAAAAACAGGGCGGCTTCAGACTCCGTATTTACCGCAATCAGCTACGACTTTTGGCGTAGAGCAGGAGCCCCACAAGGGCGAGCAGGCCCAGAAACCAGGGCAGCAGGTTGGGCAGCCCGGATTCATCGTCGTTCGGTGAGGTCAGGGCATCCAGTGCCAGCTCCACCGTGCCAGGGGGTTGATTCCACAGCCGTTCATCACAGGCCAGCTTGTGCCGGTGGGTATCGCTGGCTTGCGCGGTGAGCGGCAGCTCCGGGGTTCCGGCGATGCGAATCTCCATGCGATCATGTGCCAGCCACCACTGCAGCTGCGGGTTTTTCGGCTGGGCCTGCAGTTGCCACTGGTGGTCGCCGACACCGTTGAACAGAATCTGGCTGGGTCCGTCCCCGGGGCGCCAGCCGCCGCGTGCTTTCCAGGCGTCACGCGGCTGGATTCGCGAGGCCAGGTTGATGGCCTGCAGGCCGGCTGTCGGGCCGGTGACCCGCACACCCCGAACCACTTCCTGAAGCGGTGCGCTGACGACACCATCGGCGCCGGGCTCGACGGCAAACCACTGGCGATCGCGTGCCGGTGTGCCGGCGGCCAATGTGACTTCCAGCATGTCCGGCGCGAAGTCCGGTTCCCGGGTGAAGACCAGGGCCAGCCAATGGGCACCGACAGGGTCGGCCAGTACCAGCTGGCCGGAGCCATTGGCCGTCAGCGTCAGGGGCCGGCTCCATTGCTTCAGGTCGGGGCTGCTGCGCAGCGTGAAATCGCGTGGAGACAGGCCGGCCGGCAGGGCCAGACCCAGCACCCGCTGCGAGGACTGACGCAGATCCAGGACCCAGCGCTCCCACGGCGGTTCCAGGCTGACGCCGGGCGCGGTGATGACCGCGATGCTGGTGTCGGCCTGCAGGACGAGTTCGGAGCCACGAATCAGCGGGGTCACCGGCACCGACAGGGTCTTCTTCGGCGGGACAACCAGCGTCGGGCAGATGCCATAGGGGACGTCGATGCCCTGTGCATCCAGAATCTGCAGGCTGGCGTCCACGGACTGCAGCGCAATCCGGTCGTCGGTGCTCAGGGGCACCCGCTGCCAGGTGTCCGTCGCCAGTGCGGGCAGTGAGGCCAGCCACAGCAGTCCAGTCAGAATCGGTGCAATGCGCATGTCAGTCGAGGGACCAGGGGTCGATATCCAGTGACCAGCGTACCTTGCGGGCCCAGTTTGCAGTACCCAGTGTGTGATTCAGCACGTGCAGGGTCCGGTTCAGGTCGGCCCGCGTCGCCGCACGAAGCAGCATCTGGCTGCGGTAGCGCCCTGAGCGGCGGGGCCGGGAGACCGGGCCCAGGTGCTCGGTGGCCTCGTCGGGCCACTGCACATGGTCGGCCAGCAGGTTCCAGAATTGCGTCAGTGCGGACTCCTCCGGGCTTTCCGCACGCAGCAATGCCAGCTGCGAGTAGGGTGGCCAGCTGGTTTCCTGGCGTTCCTCCAGCAGCGTGCTGGCGAGGCCGCCATACCCCCGGCTGAGCCAGGCCTGCAAATGCGGATGCTCCGGGCTGCGTGTCTGAATGACGCAACAGGCGTCCTGGGCCCGCCGGCCTGCGCGTCCACGCACCTGTGTCAGCAGTTGCCCCAGGCGTTCCGTTGCGCGGAAATCCGAGCTGAATAGCCCACCATCAGCATCAAGCACCGCGACCAGTGAGAGATGGGGAAAATCGTGCCCCTTGGCCAGCATCTGGGTGCCAACGACGATGCGGGTCTGGTTGTTGTCGATCGCGTCCAGGGCCTTTTCGAGGCTCCCCTTGCCGCGCAGGCTGTCGCGGTCAAAGCGCAGTGCCGGGACATCGGGAAACAGCTTTTCCAGCGCGTCCATGACCCGCTGGGTGCCCCAGCCCACCGGGACCAGGTCGGTGCTTTCGCACTCGCCACAATGGCCCGGTACGGGCTGGTGCGTGTCGCAGTGGTGGCACCGCAGTTCGTTGTCGCTGCGGTGCCAGACCAGGGCACTGTCACACTGCGGGCACTGAGGGATCCACTGGCACTCGGCGCAGTACAGCACCGGGGCAAACCCCCGTCGGTTCAGGAACAGGAACACCTGGCCTTCGGCGGCGAGGTGTTGTCGCATCAGTTGCTGCAGCGGGGGGGAGATGGGGTCTGCGGCAGGGAAGGGCCGCAGGTCCACCAGTTGCAGGTCTTGCCGGCCCTTCACCGGCGTGGACAGCCGATGCAGCGTGTAGCGCCCCAGCTCGGCATTGCGCAGGCTTTCCAGGGCGGGGGTGGCGCTGCCAAGGATCACCCGGCATTGCTGCAACTGGCCGCGATAGACCGCCAGATCGCGCGCCGAATAGCGCAATCCGTCTTGCTGCTTGTAGGAGGCCTCGTGCTCCTCGTCGACAATCAGCAGGCCGAGCCGGGGCAAGGGCAGGAAGATGCCCGAGCGGGTCGCCAGGACGAAATCCACCTCCCCGCGGCGTGCCGCGCGCCAGACTGCCCGGCGTTCGCCGTCGGTGCGCTGTGAGTGCAGGACGGCGATCCGTCCACTGACGCGGGCGCGCACACGCTCGGTCATGTGCGGGGTCAGGGCGATTTCCGGAACCAGCATCAGGACCTGACGCCCGGAAGCGATGACCCTGGAGGCGCGCTCGAGGTAGATTTCCGTTTTGCCGCTGCCGGTGGAACCGCGCAGCAGCGTGGTGCCGTAGCCGTCGTCCAGGGTCATGGTGGCGGCGCATTGTTCCTGATCCGGCCGCAGCATCACCGGTGAGCCGGCCTGGGTGTGGGGGATGCTGCTTTCGGCCTTGTCGATGCGTTGCAGCCAGGACTTGGTGCACAGCGTGCGAAGTACCGCATCGCTGGCCGTGAGTTCATCGCGCGGGCGTGCAGTGCGCGTTTCCGCGAGCATGCTCAGCACCTCGCGCTGGCTTTTGCCCCGCACACGGCCTTCCGTTAGTGCCTGCCGGCCCGCATCGGTGATGCCGTAGTGCCGCCGGGTGACGCCGGCGTGACCAATCAGGTCGCCGGGTAGTGCGGTGGCCAGTGCCAGACCCAGCGGGTGCCGATAATGCCGTGCCGCAAACTGCAGCAGGCTCAGGCTCGGCGAGTCGAGCACGCTGTCGTGTATGGCTTCCACCCGTCGCAGCCGATTCCGCGGCACCTCACTGTCTGCGCTGACCTCGACCACCACGCCCTTCAGTCGGCGGCGGCCAAACGGGACCGTGACGCCGCAGCCCATGACCTCGGAGTGGCCCGGTGAGATATCCGGTGCGAGGTAGTCATAGACATCCGGCCCTGCAACAGGGAGGGCAACCTTCCAGATCGACATCGGTCAGGGGGTGACGCCGATACGGCGATCAGTCAGCATGCGCGCGAGGGCAATGATGGCGGGGGATAGCAGCAGGGACAGGGCAATAAGCAGGATCGTCAGCTTGTAGGTGAACGGGCCGATGGCATCGGAACTCATGCCGGCCGCGACCAGCACAAAGGAAAACTCACCAATCTGCGCCAGCATCGCGCCGCTGACAATGCTGTGTTGCCAGGACTCGCCGAGTGCGCGGAAGGTGATGGCATTGATCGCGCCGTTGGTCACAATCACCCCGACCAGCAGGCTGATCACCAGGATCCGGTGCTCGGCGACGAAAGCCAGGTCCACCAGGCTGCCGACGGACACGAAGAACAGGGCCACAAACAGGGTGCGGAATGAGTCCAGGCGTTCGCCGACCCAGCGGGTCTCGCGGGCGACGCCGACCAGCATGCCGGCCATGAAGGTGCCCAGCGCCGCCGACAGGTGAAAGAACACCGCGATATTGGCAAAACCCAGAAAGATCATCATTGCGGCGAAGACCTGAACTTCGTGGTCCTGGTACAGACGGGCCCCCAGCGGGAGCCGAATCCGGTGGGCGCCGGTCAGCCAGGCCATGAACATGATGATGGCCAGCAGCCCGGCCATCTGCCGCAGGAATTCGCTGCCATCGAGGGATTCGCCGCTGATCAGGCTGATCGTGATCAGCATCGGCACGATGGCCAGATCCTGCGCGAGCAGGATGCCGACCACATCGCGACCGATCTTGGTGTCAGTCTCGCCCCGGTCTTCCAGATGCGAGAGCACGACTGCCGTGCTCGACAGGCTGATCACGAAGCCGATCAGGAGAATTCGCGCTAGCGGCCAGTCCAGAAACGCGCCGATGATGCCCACCAGTGCGACCGACAACGCGATCTGCGCAAGGGTCAGGAAAATGGTGCGGTTCCACTGCGCCAGCAGTTTGCGGGGGTGCACTTTCATGCCCACGAAGAACAGCAGCAGCATGACGCCGATATCGCCCAGCCGGGTGAACAGCTCGGCGTCGCCGATGGCGTCCAGCCCATGCGGGCCCAGCGCGATGCCGCAAAGCAGGTATGCCACCACGTGCGGCTGCCCGAAATAACGCATGATGCTTCCGACGATCAGCAGCAGGCTGCTGGCCAACAACAATTGCAGGAGGATCGGGTCGGAATGCATAAACGGGATGATCGCACATGGGCGCCAGTCATCATCGGGCATCGTGGTGCCAGTGCCCATGCGCCGGAGAACACGGCTCCTGCCTTTGACCTGGCGCTCAAGGCGGGCGCCGAAGGCCTGGAAATGGATTTGCAGATCAGCCGCGACGGGCACATCGTGATCTACCACGACCACAAGCTGGCCAAGCTGGGCCTGCGCAGTCAGCACATCCGGGACTACGACTGGGCGCGCTTGCGAACCCGGGATGCCGGGGTCTGGTTTGCGCCGGAGTTTGCGGAAACGCCCTTGCTGCGGCTGGAGGACGTGCTGGCGATCTGGGGGCCAAAAACCCGCCTGCTGCTGGAGATCAAGGCGCATGGGCGTAATCGCAAGGGCAGTCGTGACCGGGAATGTGCCCGGGCGAGTGCCGAGCGGGTGCTGGAGGCGCCGGCGGCCGTGCGTGAGCGAGTCAGCTTCCTCAGTTTTTCCGATGCGGTCCTGCAGGAGGTTGCTGCCGTGTTCGCGGCCCGCGGTGACGCCGCACCCCACCTGGTGCGGAACATTGATCATCCCGGTGAGCTGCGCCGCACGACGCAGGACGACCTGAGCCGGTATGCAGCGGTCTGTGTGAATGTGGACGGCTTTGCACCCACCCAGGTTGCCCGGCTGCATCGGGCCGGGGTTCCGGTCTATGCCTATACCGTTGATACCAGCGCCCAGGTCCGGCACGCCCATGCCCTGGGGTGCTCGCTGCTGATCTGCAACGGCCCCGGCGAGGTCCGGGAACGGATTCAGAAATGGCAGCTGGCGGGCAAGCGCCCGGAAGCCTAGGGAGTCAGCTCGTGGTAGCGGTAGAAATTGCGGTCCGCAGTGGCGATTCCTTCGTCCGGGATGCCTGGCGGGCTGAGGGTTGCTGCCCAGGCTGTCAGTTCGGCCTCCAGTGATTCAACCACTTCGGGGTAGGCCGCGGCCAGGTTGTCGCCTTCGGGCTGGTCATCAGCGGTGCGATACAGCAGTCGCTGGCCATCGCCCAGCGTGATCAGCTTCCAGTCGTTGGTGCGGATGGCTGCCTGAGTCTTGAAGCGCCAGTACAGCGCAGAGCGCAGTGGCGGCAGCTCCGGGTCCTGCAATGCCGGCAACAGGTTCTCGCCGTCCAGGTCTTCCGGAATGTCCACGCCGGCGACAGCCAGGGCGGTGGTGGCAATATCCAGCGTGCTGGCCAGCTGGGTATAGATCTGCCCCGCGGGCAACTGTTCCGGCCAGGTCACAATGTAGGGTACCCGCACGCCGCCGTCGGTCAGCATGCCCTTCTCGCCGGCGAGCGGGGTATTCAGTGAGCCGTTCCAGGCCCGGGGTGAGACCGGAGCGCCATTGTCACCGGCGTAGATGATCAGGGTGTTTTCGCTCAGGCCCCGCGCAGCCAGCTCTTCCCGGATGCGGCCTACGCCGCGATCCATGGCGTGGAGCATGGCCAGGGCGGTTCGCCGGGTTTCGTTCGTGGTCGTGCTGAATATTTCCCGGTCCGCATCCGGGGCTTCCAGCGGGACATGCGGAGCGAAGTACGGCAGGTACAGGAAGAAGGGGCGCGAAGCGTTGCGGCGAATAAAGGCTTGGCCCCACTCGCTGGCGGCATCGACACGGAAGCGCTCGTCGCGGACCGCGGTTCCCGGTGCCACCCGGGTGCCGTTGGCCTGATGCGAGGCGCGAAACACGTTGCGCTCGCCTTCGAAAAACTCGTCAAAGCCCTGTCCCTGCGCGCTGTAGGGGGTGGTATCCACGTCCTCGGGAAATTTGTCCCGGTTGTTCTGGTCGATCCCGAGGTGCCATTTCCCCGCCATGCCGGTGCGATAGCCGGCATCGCGCAGGCGCTCGGCCAGCGTGATCATGTCCGGGGATAACGGGCCGTCCAGATTGGTTTCGTGGCCAAAGCGACCCTGGTAAATCCCGGTCAGCAGGCCGGCCCGTGAGGGGCTGCATTGCGGGGCCGTGACAAAGCCCTTGGTGAACAGGGTGCCGTCGCGCGCCAGCGTGTCGGTGTGCGGTGTCAGCACATCCGGCTCCAGCCCGGCGATTCCCAGGTCGGCAAAGCCATGGTCATCGGTGAAGAACACGATGATATTGGGTGGGCCCTCCCGCTCGCCGACCGTCGATTCGCCATCACAGCCGTGGAGGCCGCCCAGCAGCGCTCCCAGGCAGGTCAGGCCGATTAACAGTCGCAGGTGAATTCGGGGCGTAAGCATGGGGGAGCCGGTTGCAGGGCAGGGTGCAGAGTGTGCCCCGTTTGCACGCAAATACAAAAAAGGCGCGAGAACCGAAGTTGCTCGCGCCTGTTGCCGGTGGGTGCCGTGGCCTAGTGGCCGCCGCCTTCCAGCTGTTTCACGGCGTTGATCATGTCGACCATGACTTTCTGTGCATCGCCGTAAACCATGTTGCAGTTGTCGGCGTAGAACAGGTGGTTTTCCACGCCGGAGTAACCCTTGCCCTGGCCACGCTTGACCACATAGACCTGACGCGCCTTGTCCACGTTCAGAATCGGCATGCCGTAAATCGGGCTGGACTTGTTGGTCCGGGCTGCCGGGTTGACCGTGTCGTTGGCACCAACCACGATGGCGACATCGGCCTGAGCGAACTCCTCATTGATGTCTTCCATGTCGTAGATGATGTCGTAGGGCACGCCCGCTTCGGCCAGCAGAACATTCATGTGGCCCGGCATCCGCCCGGCAACCGGGTGAATGGCGAACTTCACATCAACATCGTTGGCTTGCAGCAGCTTCACGAACTCGTACAGCTTGTGCTGGGCCTGGGCCACGGCCAGACCGTAACCCGGAGCGATGATGACACTGGATGCGTAGCGCATCTGGATGCCGGCATCGCTGGCTTCGGCCGGGGTCATCGAGCCTTCGATTTCCGAGTCATCTTCGGCGGTGGCACCGAAGTTCGAGAACAGCACGTTGCTGACGCTGCGGTTCATGGCCTTGGCCATCAGCAGGGTGAGCAGTGTCCCGGCAGAGCCCACGACCATGCCCGCGATCATCAACGCCGGGTTTTGCAGCACGTAGCCCTCAAAACCAACGGCCAGACCGGTAAAGGCGTTGTACAGCGAGATCACGACCGGCATGTCGGCGCCGCCGATCGGCATGGTCATCATCACGCCGTAGAACAGCGCCAGCATGAAGAACACGGCGATGAAGAGCAGGCTGACTTCGCCACCCTGGGCCACGGTATAGCCGCCCATGGCCAGGAGCGCCAGCAGCAGCGAACCGTTCACGGCCTGCAGGCCGCCAAAGCGCCAGGTGCCATTGATGCGGCCATCCAGTTTGGCCCAGGCAATCAGGGAGCCGGACAGCGCCATGGCGCCGATCAGGCCGCCCAGTACCGCCATTGTCAGCACGATGCTGCCGTGAGCCTTGTATCCGAACAGCTCGATCGCGGCGATGGCTGCAGCTGCGCCGCCACCCATGCCGTTGTACAGCGCCACCATTTGCGGCATGGCGGTCATTTCGACCTTCTTGCCGCTGCGCCAGGCCCAGCCCAGGCCGAGCGCCAGAGCGATGACAACGAGGATGATGTTGGTGGTCAGATGCGGTTTCGCCGCTTCGGCCACGTCGAGCACGTACAGGAAGCTGGCCAGCACGGCCACCACCATGCCCCAGCCCGCAACCACGATCCCGGAACGGGCCGTGACCGGGCTCGACATGCGCTTGAGACCGTAGATGAACAGGAAGGCTGCCGCGAAATAGGCCGCCTGAATGATGAAATCTGCACTCATGTCGTAACCGCCTTATTTCTTTTCGCTGGGCTTGAACATTTCCAGCATCCGTTCGGTGACCACGTAACCACCTGCGGCATTGCCGGCTCCCAGCAGCACGCCAAAGAACCCGATCGCCTGTTCCAGCGGCGTGGCCGCGTTGATCAGGGCCCAGGTCGCGCCGACGACCACGATGCCGTGGACGAAGTTGGAGCCCGACATCAGCGGGGTGTGCAGGATGGACGGAACACGGCCAATGATCTCGTAGCCGGTAAAGGCGGCGAGCATGAAAATGTAGAGCGCTACAAATCCGGTCAGCATGGGTCTACTCCTTACTTCTGCAGAGCCTGTTTGGTCGGCTCGTGGCGAATTTCACCAGCATGCGTCATGCAGGCACCGGCGACGATGTCGTCGTCGAAATCCAGGTTCAGTTCCCCCTCGCTGACGATCAGGCCGAGGAAGTTGAGAAGGTTCTTGGCATACAGCTCGCTGGCATGCTCGGCCAGGCGGCTGGGCACATTCAGCGGCGTTTCGATCAGCACGTTGCCGGTGTCCACGGTTTCGCCCGGCTTCGAAAGCGGCGTATTGCCGCCACCGTCACCGGCCAAGTCGATGATGACCGCACCGGCCTTCATGCCCATGATCTGCTCTTCAGTCACGATCTTGGGCGAGGGGCGGCCGGGGATGGCTGCCGTCGTGATGACGATGTCTGCTGACTGGATGTGTTTGGTCAGCACGGTCTGCGCCTGGGCTTTTTCTTCGTCGGTGAGCTCGCGAGCGTAGCCGCCTTCACCTTCGGCCTTGACGCCGGTGTCCACGAACTTGGCACCCAGCGACTCGACCTGCTCCTTCACGGCTGAACGCACGTCGTAGCCTTCGACAATGGCGCCGATGCGGCGTGCGGTCGCAATGGCCTGCAGGCCGGCGACGCCGGCACCCATGACCAGGACCTTGGCCGGGCGAATCGAGCCTACGGCAAAGGTGGTCATCGGCAGCAGGCGGGAAATCTTGGTGGCCCCGAGCAGTGCGCCGTAGTAGCCGGCCAGTGCGGCCTGGCTGGAGAGCGCGTCCATCGCCTGCGCGCGGGTCGTGCGTGGCACCAGTTCCATGGCAAAACAGGTGATCTTGCGATCAACCAGGGCCTGGACGATATCCGGGTTACGGTTGGCGTAAACAAAGGAGAACAGCACGCAGCCTTCGGGCAGGGCCTGTACTTCTTCGACGCTGCTAATGGCGACGCGAAGGACAATCTGTGCACCGTCCAGCGTCTTGGCCGCATCACCGGCAAAACTGACGTCCTTGAACAGGTCATCAGGTATGCGGCTGGGCAGTCCGGCGCCTTCCTGTAATGTGAGGGCAACGCCAAGGTTGACCAGTTTGGGCACAACGGTAGGCACCATGGCCACACGTTTCTCGTGCGCACCGGTTTCCGCCGGTACAACAATTTTCACTGTCATGGATCTACTCCCTGTCCAGAGCGGGCGGCTGGGGCATGCTAGCCTCGCCTGTTTACCCGCCTGACCATCCCTTATGAATGCCCCGAGCGCCACAGTAGCACCCGTGAAGGCGAGCAGAGTCTACCTGATTGATGCTTCGGTTTATGTCTTCAGAGCCTTCTTTTCATTGCCTGAAACTATGGTCAATGCGCAGGGTGAGCCAATAAATGCAATCCATGGCTTTGCCGGCTTTCTGGCCGACCTGAAAAAGCGTGTCGGGCCGGAGGCGGTCATTGCCGTGGCCTTTGATGAAAGCCTGAGCACCAGTTTCCGCAATCGGCTGTACCCGGACTACAAGGCCAACCGGCCACCGGCACCCGAGGGTCTGAAATGGCAGTTTTCAGCCTGCCGCGAGCTGTGCGAGGCGCTGGGGCTGCTCGCTCACAGTGATGCCGAATACGAAGCCGACGACATCATCGGGCATTGGGCCGGTGCGGCACGTGCCCGTGGCGAGCGCGTGGCCGTGGTCAGTCGGGACAAGGACCTGACGCAGCTGATTCGTGCCGGCGATTTCTGGTGGGATTTTGCCGGCGACCGTCAGCTCGACCCGGTCGGGGTGCGCGACAAGATGGGCGTATGGCCGGAGCAGGTTGCGGACTGGCTGGCCTTTACGGGGGACGCTGTGGACAACATTCCCGGCGTGAAGGGCGTAGGCCCCAAGGCTGCAACGGCGCTTCTGGAGGCGTTTTCCTCGCTGGATGGCGTCTATCAGCGCATTGACGAGGTCGCCGCATTGCCGGTTCGCGGGGCGGCATCACTGCAGGCCAAACTGGCGCGCGAGGAAGAGGTCGCACGCCTTTCGCTGGAACTGACCCGCATTCCGGAGTGCTGCCCCGGAGTGCCGGAGCTGGATGCCAGTTCCCGAATTGCCGATGCCGATCGGGTCGATGGTGTGCTGACCCGGCACGGCCTGGGGGCCGGGCTGGCGCGACGGCTGCAGGTGTTCAGCGCGTAGACCGCGGACGGGGCTGCGCTAGGCTGCACCGTCTTGGCGCGCCCTGGCGGGGCGCACCAATACGGTGCGATGCGGTTAGCGCGCGGTGGTGCAGGCGCTTTCGTACTGGCTGCGGGTGAAAACTTCCGCGGAGCCATTGAGGGACACCGTGACCGCACCGGACTCACCAAAACTGACGGTCGCAATCTGATTGTCCTGGTTGCTCAGGCGCAGCTGGCCGTCGGTGATGACCCCTTCGGGGCTGACCTGCAGCGCTTCGATGGTGCTGAAGGTGACGGTGCCACTGGTGCAATTGAGCACATCGCCTTCGAAGGCCAGGCCAATCGAGCCGCTGAGGTCGGCCTGGATGCCGTCACCGTTTGACTGCAGTCCGCGTTGCAGGCCGCTGCTGACGCCGATGACCTGAAAATCCTCGAAGGCCGGGGCGACGCGAATGGTCAGACTCTGCGTGGTCAGCGTGGTGTCGCCGGATTTCTGGATTTGATAGGTGCCGAGCAGGTCGACCTGCTGGCCGTTGCTGTCCGAGAACTTCAGGGACTTGGAGCCGCTGCCAAAGCTGGCCTGGGTGGAGTTGCAGCTGTCGTCGCCGGAAAAATCACCCGACTGGCACTGCAGCACCAACAGGCCGTCCAGGGTGCTGCCGTCGTCGTCACGGCAGTTGTCAAAGCTCAGGCGGATGTAGTCATCACGTCCCTGGTCGTCATAGTCGAGCGAACCCCCTTCGGCACAGCCCAGGTCCTCCACCGTGACCTTGCGGATCACTTCGCCCCGGGCCTTGGCCAGTGGAGAGCGCAGGTCACCGAAAGCGGCCGCGGCATTGTCCAGGCGATTGATGTATTCCAGGTAGCTGCTGGCGGCCAGGACCTCAGTGGTGGTGCCAAGCTTTGCGGCGGCAATGGCATCGGCCTTTGAGGGGCCGTTGTCATCAGAGGAGCTGCAGGCCGAGAAAAACAGGACGGGCAGGGCGGCGATGAGCAGGTGATGAGGCTGGCGCATGATTCCAAAAGCGGTGGGTTTAGCGTCAGGCTACGCCCTGCGCATGACGCTGACAAGAATGCCGCGCGGCGGTGGATTCAGGGCGCCCTGACAAAAGTTGGCAAGGCTATTGCTTGGGACCTACCGAGGCGGTGTTCTGGGCGGGAGTCCCCAGGGAGAGAAGCAAGGAATGTCGCCAGCTTCAATTCAATACCTTGATTTCATAAGGACAGAAGACATGAGCAAGAAGCAAGTACTGGCAGCGGGATTTCTGGCGGTTGCCGGAATGGGGATCGCAGCTCCGGCCATGGCCGAGCTTTCCGGTAACATCGGTGTTGCCTCGCAATACGTATTCCGCGGCGTCGTTTTCGGCGACCCCCAGGTCAGTGGCGGTGTGGACTACGCCGGCCCTGCAGGCTTTTATGCCGGTACCTGGATTTCCAGCGCGGGCGGCGAGCAGGAAGTCGATCTCTACGGTGGCTGGGCCAATGACGTTGTTGATGTCGGCTACCTGTACTACTACTTCCCGGACGATATCGGCACCGCCGACGCTGGTGAAATCTATGGTGGTCTGAACTTCAATGCATTCTCGCTGTATGCCTACTATGCTCCGGCTGGTTTCAACGGCATCGCAGATGACGACTACATTTATGTGTCCGGAGACGTCGCTCTGCCGCTGACCGACAAGATCGAGCTGTCCCTGCACGTTGGTGCGACGGAAGGTCTGGGCGATGCGGTGAAGGATGACGACACCCTGATCGATTACGGCATCACGGTCTCCTTCGGTGATCTGTTCATCTCCGCGACCGCCATCGATTACGACACCTTTGTGACCACCGGTCAGGTTGCCAACGAGCCGACCTTCACCGTGGGCTACGGCTGGAGCTTCGACGACCTTTAAGGTCGGCGGGTATTCCACTTATATAAGACAGATATAAAGAGGCCCTGCGGGGCTGGAGAACACCCTTTGGGTTAAGTGCATGATGTTGCGCTGCACATGGACAGTGCACCGCAGCATGATTAACATGCGCGCCACGTAGAACCTTATTGGCCCGCATTCTTTTTTGGAATGCGGGTCTTTTTATTCGATGAACAACACGAAAAAGCACGCCACCATGCCTAACAAGCTGATTGCCGGCCTGCTCGTGGCAGCGAGTGCAGTGACTTCACTGACAGCTGCGGCGGACACGCTGGATACCTCGATCAACGTTCAGAAACGCATTGACGCTGACGCCCGTAACTCACAGGTCGCGATCAACAAGCTGGACGATGAAGCCGACAAGCTGCTGACCGAGTACCGGGTCACCACCCGCGAGTCAGACAGCCTCAAACGCTACAACCGTCAGCTGGAGAAGCAGATCGCCTCCCAGGTGGAGGAAATGCAGTCGATCGAGCGGCAGCTGACCCAGATCAACGATGTGTCTCGGGAAGTCATCCCGATGATGCTGCGCATGATTGACACGCTTGAGAAGTTCGTGTCGCTGGACATGCCCTTCCTGATGGATGAGCGTAGCAAGCGCATTGATGCCCTCCGCGAGACGATGGACCGTGCGGACGTCACAACTTCCGAAAAGTACCGTCGTATCGTCGAGGCCTACCAGACCGAGATGGAATACGGCCGTACCATCGAAGCGTATGAAGGCGAGCTCGAACTGGGAGGCGCCAACAAGGTGGTGAACTTCCTGCGTGTTGGCCGTGTCGCGCTGATGTTCCAGACGCTGGACGCCAAGACCACCGGGTATTTCGATCCTGCGAGCAAGAGCTATGTCGCCGACAACGACTACAAGAACGCTGTTCGTAGCGGTCTGCGCGTTGCGCGCAAGCAAACTGCCCCTGACCTGCTGATCGTGCCCGTTGCGGCACCAGCCAAATAGACGGATCGGAGTCCACCATGTTGAAGAACGCCCTGATTGCCATGGCGCTGGTGCTGCCCGCAACCGCCATCGCACAACAAGCAGACCCCTTGCTGGAGCTGCTGCAACAAACCAAGAACGCCCGCGCTGCCGAAAAGGCAGCCAACCAGGCCCGTGAAAACCAGTTCCGCTCCCGGCGTGACCAGCAGGCCAGCCTGCTGAAAGCGGCCAAAGCCGAGCTGGCGACGCAGGAACGTCGTAGCGAGCAGCTGCTGTCCGACTTTGAAGTCAATGACAAGAAGCTGGCCGAGATGGAAGAATCGCTGAACCTGAAGATTGGTCAGCTCGGTGAAATGTTCGGTGTCGTCCGTCAGGTCGCCGGCGACCTGCGTGGCATCGCGCAGGGTTCCTATGTGTCCTCCCAGCCGGATGTTGACCGGGATGCCTTCCTTGACGAGTTGGGGCGTTCCAAGGAACTGCCGTCGATCGAAAAGCTGGAAGGCCTGTGGTTCGAACTGCAGCGTGAAATGACCGAAAGTGGTCGTGTCGTGGCATACCAGACCAATGTGATCGGCCCGGACGGTACGGAAGAGCCGCGTGACGTTGTTCGCGTTGGTGCCTTCACCGCCGTCTCCGATGGCAAGTTCCTGGTCTGGCAGCCGGATACCCAGCGCCTGATCGAGCTGGAGCGTCAACCTCCAGGCCGTTTCGGCAGCATGGCTTCCGACCTGGAAAGCGCCAGCTCCGGTGTGACCGGTATCGCACTCGACCCCACGCGTGGTGCACTGCTTTCGGTTCTGGTACGTGCGCCCAGCATTGGCGAACGTGTCCAGCAGGGCGGCCTGGTTGGTTACGTGATTCTCGCCATCGGTGCGCTGGGTCTGCTCATGGCACTGGAGCGCCTGCTCACCCTGACCTCGGTCGGTGGCAAGATGCAGAAGCAACGCTCCGAGCCGGCGCGTGACGACAACCCGCTTGGACGGGTATTGCTGGCCTATGAAAAAGACCCGAATGCCGACCTGGAGACCATCGAGTCCCGCCTGGATGAGGCAATCATCAAGGAAGTGCCGGATCTGGAAAAACGCCTGCCTGCTCTGAAGATCTTTGCTGCCGTCGCACCGCTGCTTGGTCTGCTGGGTACCGTGACCGGCATGATCCAGACCTTCCAGGCAATCACCCTGTTCGGTACCGGTGATCCCAAGTTGATGGCGGGTGGTATCTCGCAGGCACTGATCACGACGGTTCTCGGTCTGGTGGTTTCCATTCCCATGGTGATGCTGCATCAGTGGCTGAACGGGCGTTCCAAGGCAATGGTGCAGATTCTCGAAGAGGAGTCTGCGGGGCTGGTTGCTGAACGCACGGGCTCTGCAAAGGCCTGATCGACGTGGAAGTTTTCACCGCAATCCGGGACTTCCTCGAAACCGGGGGCGCGGTCCTCTGGCTGATCCTGGCTGTGGCGGTACTGCTTTGGGCGCTCATCATTGAGCGGCTGATGTTCTACCGCCGCCAATTTCCGGCGCTGGCCAAAGGCGTGGTTACACGCTGGCGGCAGCGCACGGAGTTTTCCAGCTGGCAGGCCAAGCGCCAGCGGGAAGCCCTGGTCAGCGAGATCAACCGTACGCTGAAAGAGTCCATCAGTCTGATCAAGACGATCATCGCGCTGTGCCCGTTGCTCGGGCTGCTCGGCACCGTGACCGGCATGGTCCAGGTGTTTGACGTGATGGCCGTGATGGGGACGGGTAATGCCCGCGCCATGGCGGCCGGTGTCTCCAAGGCGACCCTGCCAACGATGGCCGGGATGGTTGTTGCCCTCTCCGGGCTGTATTTCAGCTCCCATTTTGAACAAGTTGTACGCCGAGAAACCGAATTCCTGAACGACGAACTCGGCCTACACGAACAAGAGAAATAAGCCATGCGACGCAAACATCACGGCGCAGCGGAAGAAGCCGAAATCGACATGACCCCGATGCTGGACATCGTGTTCATCATGCTGATCTTCTTCATCGTGACAACCAGTTTCGTCAAGGAAACCGGGATCGATGTCTCACGTCCAAGCGCCAACACCGCAGAAAAGAAAGAGCGTGGAAACATCCTGATCGCCATCAAGCCCAATGGTGATGTCTGGATGGACAAGCGCAAGGTCGAGCTGCGCGCAGTTCGTGCCAACACCGAACGGATGCACGCAGAAAATCCGGAAGGTTCCGTGGTGATCATCGCGGACAAGGAATCGCAAACGGGTGTGCTGGTCGAGGTGATGGACCAGGTCCGTTCAGCCGGCGTGTACAACGTTTCGATTGCTGCAAACAACAACGCGGAATAGGCGGGCCGATCCGTGATGAGATTCCTTGCAGCACTGGGCGGGGCAACCGTTGTAGCCCTGTTCCTGTTCTGGGTAATGCAATACCTGGTGCTGGGGCAGGCCAAGCAGGTTGATAAGGCACCGGGGCTGGGTGGCGTGGATTTCGTGCGTCTGAAGCGCGATGAAAGCACGGAAACCCGGCAGCGCCAGGTACCCAAGAAGCCACCACCGCCGAAGAAGCCACCACCGCCACCGAAGATGAAGGTGGCACAGGCCAGCAAACCCAACCCGCAACCTCAGCAGTTCAACGTGCCAAACGTGAAATTGCCGGTGGGCGCTGGTGGCGGTCCGTTCCTGGGCAGCTACCAGAAAGGCTCGGACTTCCAGGGGGATGGGGAACTGATCCCGCTGGTCCGGATTGCCCCGCAATACCCGCGGAACGCCGCGCGTGACCGGATCGAAGGCTGGGTGAAACTGGAATTCACGATCAACCCGGACGGAACCGTATCCAACCCCAAGGTGTCTGAAGCACAGCCGCGACGGGTTTTCGACTCGGCCGCTCGCCGGGCGATCCTGAAGTGGAAATTCAAACCTCGCATCGTTGACGGGAAACCGGTGGCTCACCAGGCCACACAAACGATCGAATTCAAGCTGGCGGCTGAATGATGCGTATGACATTCATTGCACGACTGGTTGCCGTACTGCTGGTGACCTGGGGCGGCTTCGTTTCGGCACAGACCCTGTCCGAGGCCACCTATCGCAGGTTGACAACCATTCACGAGCTCATCGGTGAAGAGGAGTATGCAGAAGCGCTGCAGAAACTCGACAAGCTGATGCCGTCGACCAAGTACAGCCCGTATGAAACGGCGATGGTCCTGCAGACCTACGGGTTTGTCTGGGCGCAACGTGGCGACTACCGCAAGGCTGCCGACTACTTCCGCAAGGCCATCGACCTGGGCGCTCTGCCTGAGCAGCAGGTCGAGAGCATGAAGTACAACCTGGGTCAGTTCCAGGTGGCGGTCGAGGAGTATCGCGAAGGTGTCAAAACCCTCGAGGATTACTTCGCCACGGCGAAAAACCCGATCCCGCCGGACGCCCGGGTTCTCCTGGCCACGGCCTACGCGCAGTTGAAGCAGTACCGCAAGGCACTGCCGCACCTCACGCGGGCGATCAGGGAACATTCGGATCCGAAGGAGATGTGGTTCCAGCTGAAGCTGGCGATGCACTACGAAACCAACGACTACAAGTCGTGTGCAAACACCTTGCTCGAGATGATCTCGCGTTTCCCGCTGAAGGATCAGTACTGGAAACAGCTGTCCGGCATGTTCATGGAGCTGAAAAAGGACGAGGAAGCGCTGGCGATCCTTGCCCTGGCCGACCGCAAGGGTTTTCTTGATGACGAAAAGGAAGTCAAGAACCTCGGCAACATGTACCTGTACCTGGACATTCCGTACAAGGCAGCCAAGATCGTCTCTGACGGGATGCGCAACGGTGTGATTTCCGGGAACGAGGACAACTACGAGTTGCTTTCCAACGCCTGGATCGGCGCACGGGAAACCGACAAGGCGATCGATGCACTGTCCAAGGCGGCCGAGCTGACCGATGATGGTGAACTGGTGCTGCGGCTGGCCTACCTGTACGTGGAACGTGAGGATTGGGGCAAGGTGATCCCGACCCTGGAGCAGGCGCGCAAACTGGGTGTGGACAAGCCGGGTGAAGCGGCCATGCTGCAAGGCATTGCCGCAGCCGAACTGGGGCGCTTCGACGAAGCGCAAGCCGCCTTCCGCGTTGCCGCCAAGCATGAAGGCACCAAGGAAGAGGCGCTCGCCTGGCTGAACCATGCTCGTAGCCTGCAGGCGGAACTGGAACAGGACGACAGCTGAATGAGCGGAAGTGCTGATCGGGGATCAGCACTTCCGTCAGCGGTTACATGATGCTTGCGTACGCGATCGACACCTTCGTCACCTTCCTGGTCATTGTCGATCCCATAGGGCTGGCGCCGATCTTTATCGGGCTCGCTGGCATGATGCCGCGACGGGAACAGCGCCGGATCGCCATCCGCGGTGTGGTCATCGCGACGGGCATCCTGTTGGGGTTTGCCTTTCTGGGTGGCCCTATACTGAACGGTCTTGGTGTATCGCTGGCCGCCCTGCGGATTGCCGGCGGTCTGTTGCTGTTCCTGCTTGCCGTCGACATGCTGTTCGCCCGGCGCACCGGGCTGAGTTCGACCACGAAGAGTGAATCGGAAGAAGCGGCGCATCGCGAAGACATCAGTGTCTTTCCACTGGCGATCCCGCACATTGCGGGGCCTGGAGCCATTACCGCCATTCTGCTCATGGTCAGCGAGGCCGAGGGTGACCTGATCGAACTGAGTATTGGTCTGGCGGTCTTCCTTCTGGTCATGGCCATGACCGCCGCGGCATTGCTGCTTGCCGGGCAACTCACCAAGATTCTGGGTGAAATCGGTGCGAATGTGATTAGTCGGGTGCTGGGAGTGTTGCTCGCGGCGCTCGCTGTACAGTTTGTGATTACTGGAAGTCTGGCTGTTTTTGCAGCGCAAGGGACCTAGATGAAAAAGCTGATTGTGGCTGCGATTGCAGCGTTTCCCCTGTGGGTACATGCGGACGCCACGAGTGAGGCCGCGCATGTGCAGTTCGAGCAGATCCTGGGCCAGGTTGGCGGAACACAGCAGGCCTTTTCGCCGCGGATCAATCGGCTGATCGGCTGGTCCGGTTCTGGCATGCGGCAATTGTCAGCTGCGGAAAAGCTGGACCAACTGATTGCGGCGCACTGGGACTGGAGTCAGTTGATTTCACCGGAAAATGCGACCTTTATCGGCTATGCCGGGCAGAACGGGCGCTGGTCCGATCTGTCGCTGGAGAACCTGCGCCGGACCGAGGCGCTGGAAAGCCAGTTCCTGCAGGTTCTGCAGTCGATTGATGAATCTCAGCTCAGCCGTGACCAGCGGCTCAATCTGCTTCTTCTGCGTCAGCAAACCGCACATGACGTTGCCGGTCACGCCTTCCCCGATGAGCTGATGCCGGTCAATCAGATGTTTGGCCTCCAGACCTGGGTCGCCTCTGTGCTGGGCGCTCAGCCGCTGTTCACTGCACAGGACCGCGCGGATTTCATGGCCCGGTTGCAGGGTATTCCCGCGCTGTTGACGCAAATGAAAGAATTGCTGCAACGGGGCCTGGAAGCCGGCGTGACACCTCCGCGCATCACGCTGGCCAAGGTGCCGCAACAGTTCCTGGAACTGGCGCCGGAGGACGGGCGAAAATCGCCGCTGTTGCAATCATTCGCCCGCTTGCCGGCCGGTATCAGCGACGCTGATCGCGCGGCTTTTGAATCGCGCGCCCTGAAGTTGTACGCCGAGGAAGTGCGGCCAGCCGTACTCGCCGCCTATCTCTACGTGCGCGACGAGTATCTGCCCAAATCCGTGCGTGCCACCGGGCTGTCGAACCTGCCTGATGGCAAGGCCTGGTACGCCCACGAAGCGCGCGGCTACACAACCACCGATATGACCCCGAAGGAAATCCATGAAGTGGGTCTGGCCGAGGTCAAGCGCATTCGGGGGGAAATCGAGGCGTTGATGGCCGAGGTTGGCTTCAAGGGGACCATTCCGGCCTTTGTCGCCAAGACCAAAAAAGACCCCAAGTGGTACTACACCGACAAGGACGAGTTCGTGCGCGACTACCGCGCGCTGGGCAAACTGGTTGATGCACGGCTCCCGCGGGTATTCCGCACTTTTGCGGCGTTGCCGTATGGCATCGAGGAAGTGCCGGAGTTTCGTGCCAAGGGTTCGCCGGCGGCCTACTACCTGCCGGGAAGCGCCGAATTTGGTCGCCCGGGGGTGTTTTACGTGAATACGGCCCGCATGGCGGACTCGCCCAGCTACGAAATGGAAGCGCTGCTGCTGCATGAAGCCGTTCCCGGTCACCATTTCCAGATCGCACTGGCACAGGAAATCCGCGACGTTCCGGAGTTCCGCAAGAACAGCTTCTTCACCGCCTACATTGAGGGGTGGGGGCTGTACGCCGAGAGTCTCGGTCCGGAACTGGGTCTGTACAACGACCCCTATTCACGTTTCGGCGCACTGACATTCGAAATCTGGCGCGCCATTCGCCTGGTGGTCGACACCGGCATGCACACCATGGGCTGGTCGCGTGAGCAGGCGATTACCTATTTTGCCGAGAATACGGGGCGCTCGCGGGATCGCATTGAAGCCGAGGTGGACCGCTATCTGGTCATGCCCGGGCAGGCGCTGGCGTACAAGATCGGGCAGCTGAAAATCCGCGAACTGCGGACACGGGCCGAGGAAGCGCTGGGCGAAGGTTTCGATGTTCGCAGCTTCCACGATGTGGTGCTTGGCTCGGGCTCGGTGCCCCTGTCGGTGCTGGAGTCGCTGGTGGATGAATGGAACGCACAAATGCAAACAACTGAGGTGGACGCATGACGCGCGCAACATGGGGGCGCCTGATCGGGGCGGCAACCCTGGTCATGGCAGTGACGGCTGCCCCGGCGGTGGAACTGGCCGCTGAGCAAATCCTGCACAAGGGCAACGGTGCCGAGCCGCAGACGCTTGACCCGCACAAGGCCGAAGGGGTGCCTTCTTCGAACATTCTGCGCGACCTCTACGAGGGGCTGACCTCCGAATCGCCGAATGGCGACATCATCCCCGGTGGTGCCAGCCGCTGGGAGATCAGCGAAGACGGCCGGGTCTACACCTTCTACCTGCGGGAGAACGCCCGCTGGTCGAATGGCGACCCCGTGGTGGCCGCGGACTATGTCTTTGGTCTGCGTCGCAGCGCCGACCCGGCCACCCTGTCCAAATACTCGCAGATCCTGTCCTCGATCCAGAATGCCGAGGCCGTCGTGGCCGGCAAGCTGCCGCCCGAAGAGCTGGGCGTGAAGGCGCTGGACGACTACACGGTCGAGATCACGCTGAAGGCGCCTACGCCCTACTTCCTGGGGCTGCTCAATCACTCCAGCACCTTTCCGATCCACCGCAAATCGGTCGAAGAATTTGGTGATCGCTTTTCCCGGCCGGGCAACCTCGTGGGCAACGGGGCCTTCATGCTGAAAGACTGGGTCGTCCAGTCGCACATCCACCTCGTCAAGAACCCGGCCTACTGGGATGCGGACAATGTGACCTTGACCGAGGTGTACTACCACGCGACGGAAGACCAATCCTCCGAGCTGAAGCGTTACCGTGCCGGTGAGTTGCACTGGACCAACGAAGTCCCGCTGGCGCAGGTGAAGTGGATTCGCGAGAACATGCCGGACGAGTTCAAGGTATCGACCTACCTGGGTGTGTACTACTACGGCTTCAACCTGACCCAGCCCCCGTTCAAGGACAACCTGAATCTGCGCCGTGCGCTGACGATGGCCATCCAGCGGGAAATCATTGTCGAGAAGGTCACCCGCCTGGGCGAGCAGCCCGCTTATTCCTGGGTGCCATCCGGCGTGTACAACTATGGCACCCAGGTGCCCGAGTGGGCCAGCTGGCCCTGGGAAAAGCGGTTGGCCGAGGCGCGCAGGCTGTACAAACTGGCCGGGTATGACGACGAGAACCCGCTGCGGATCGAGCTGCGCTACAACACCAGCGAAAACCACAAGAAGGTCGCGGTCGCGATTGCGGCGATGCTCAAGCAGAACCTGGGCGTGCGGGTCAACCTGATCAACGAAGAATGGAAAGTGTTCCTCGAGACCCGCAAGCAGAAACGCGTCACGCAGCTTTTCCGCGCGGGCTGGATTGGTGACTACAACGATGCGAATACCTTCGCGGAATTGATGTACTCCACGCACGGCATCAATGACCCCGGCTACAACAACCCGGAATACGATGCCCTGCTGGATGCCGCCGCTGTGGAGGGGGATTTCCAGAAGCGCCGGGAGATCCTCGAGCAGGCGGAGCGTATGCTGCTGGAAGACCAGCCGATCATGCCGATCTACTTCTATGTGTCGAAAAAGATGGTGAGCCCACGGATTGACGGCTTCGAGCCGAATATCATGGACCATCACTACTCCAAGAATTTCCGATTGCTGGCGAAATAGCCAGCCTACGGGGGGAACCGAAAAACTCATGTTGCGTTATGCCTTCAAGCGCCTGGTGGGAGCCATACCCACACTGCTGGTGCTGATCACCCTGGCGTTTTTTATGATCCGAGTGGCCCCCGGTGGTCCCTTTGATAGTGAAAAATCGCTGCCACCCGAAATCGAGGCCAATCTCAATGCGGCCTACCACCTGGATGAGCCGCTGATCCAGCAGTACGGTCGCTACATGCTGAGCATCCTGCAGGGGGATTTCGGCCCGAGCTTCCAGTACAAGGATTTCTCGGTCAATGAACTGATCGGGTCCGGGTTCAAGGTTTCGCTGACCATTGGCGGCTCGGCGCTGCTGCTGGCCTTGCTCGTGGGGTCGACGCTCGGGATCATTGCCGCATTGCGGCAGAACCAGGCTACCGACTACACGGTCATGACCATTGCCATGACGGGGATTTCGATACCGAACTTCGTCATCGCACCGCTGCTGATCCTGCTGTTTGCGGTCACCCTGGGCTGGCTACCGGCCGGGGGCTGGGATGGCGACGGGGTATCCAAGCTGATCCTTCCGGTGGTCTCGCTGTCATTGCCGTACATCGCCTACATCTCCCGGCTGATGCGTTCGTCGATGATCGAGACCCTGCGCTCGAACTACATCCGCACCGCCCGGGCCAAGGGGGTTGCCGAACACGTCATCATCCTCCGGCATGCGTTGAAACCCGCGTTCATGCCGGTGCTGTCATTCCTGGGCCCGGCGGCGGCGGCGATCATCACCGGTTCCGTTGTGATCGAGAAGATTTTCGGCATTCCCGGTCTGGGTCGCTACTTCGTTCAGGGCGCCCTCAACCGCGACTACACGCTGGTCATGGGCGTGGTCGTTTTCTACGGCATCCTGATCATCGTGTTCAATTTCCTTGTCGACCTGCTCTACGGCGCGCTGGATCCGAAGGTACGCTATGACTAATCAACAGATGGCCGATGCGCTGCAGGGCGTCGCCGAAGCCACAACCAACGAAGACGTCGCCGGCCGCAGCCTGTGGTTCGACGCCTGGCGTCGCCTCAAGGCCAACCGCGCCGCACTGACGGCCGTCGCGGTTCTCGCATTCACCACCCTGCTGGTGCTGGTGGGGCCGTGGCTGTCAGCCTACGACTTCGACTACACCGATTGGGATCACGTTTCGGAAGGGCCAAGTTTCGCCACCGGGCATTACTTCGGCACGGATGCCGTGGGCCGGGATCTGTTCGTGCGTACCCTGGAAGGGGGACGGATCAGTTTGCTGATTGGTGTCATCGCCACCGTGGTGTCACTGGTGATCGGGATTTCCTGGGGCGCGACAGCCGGCTATCTGGGTGGCCGGGTAGACAACATCATGATGCGGATTGTCGACATTCTGTACGCCATGCCGTTCATGTTTTTCGTGATCCTGCTGATGGTCTTTTTCGGCCGCAATATCCTGCTGATATTCGTGGCGATCGGGGCGATCAACTGGCTGGACATGGCGCGGATCGTGCGCGGGCAGACCATTTCGCTGAAACAGCGGGAGTTCGTGGAAGCCGCCGTGGCCTGCGGGGTGTCCACCCGTCGGATCATCTTCCGGCACATCGTCCCCAACCTGCTCGGGGTGGTGATCGTGTACGTCACGCTGACCATTCCCCAGGTGATTCTGGTGGAGTCCTTTCTGTCCTTCCTGGGCCTGGGGGTTCAGGAGCCGTTCACCAGCTGGGGCGCGCTGGTCAACGAAGGCGCTCAGGAGATGGAATCGGCACTCTGGATGCTGGTCTTCCCGGCCGCTTTCCTCGCCATCACGCTTTTCTGCTTCAACTTCATCGGTGACGGGCTGCGTGATGCACTCGACCCCAAGGACCGGTGAGGACAGACATTCATGAGTAATAACAATTTGCTTGAGGTGCACAACCTCAAGGTGCGCTTCGCCACGCAGGATGGTGAGGTCGAGGCGGTCAACGGGGTGAACTTCTCGCTGGCGGCGGGGGACACACTGGGGATCGTCGGTGAGTCGGGGTCCGGCAAGAGCCAGACCGTGCTGTCGATCATGGGTCTGCTCGCCGGCAACGGCAAGGCCACCGGCAAGGTGGTGCTGAACGGACGCGACCTGCTGACGATGAACACGCGCGAACTGAATGTGGTGCGCGGTTCGAACATCGGGATGATTTTTCAGGACCCGATGACGTCACTGAACCCCTATCTGCGGATATCCACGCAGCTGACCGAAAGCCTGATGATCCACCGGGGCATGAGCAAGAAGGAGGCGCTGGCCCGGGCGATCGAGGTGCTCGATGCCGTCCACATTCCCGATGCGCGCAACCGTGTGCACTATTACCCGCACGAGTTTTCCGGCGGCATGCGCCAGCGTGTGATGATCGCCATGGCGCTGATGTGCAAACCGGAACTGATCATTGCCGACGAGCCGACCACGGCGCTGGATGTGACCGTGCAGGCACAGATCCTGCGCTTGCTGGATGAGCTGAAGCGCGATTTCGGCGTCGCCATCATCCTGATTACGCATGACCTTGGCGTGGTTGCCGGCCTGTGCGACAACGTGATGGTGATGTACGGCGGTCAGGTGATGGAAACTGCCAGCCTCAACGACATATTCAACAACCCGCGGCACCCCTACACCCGTGGCCTGCTGAAAAGCGTGCCCCGGCTGGACGAGAACGAGCATGGCCGTCTGCTGACGATCCCCGGGAACCCGCCGGATTTGATGCACCTCCCGGCCGGTTGTCCCTTCAGCCCGCGCTGTGTGGATGCTACGGAGCAGTGCCGGACCGAACGACCGCTGCTGCGCTACCAGGATGACGACAGCGCACGTGCCTGCCTGCGGCCCATCGAGGAACTGTCATGAGCGCCCCCTTGCTGAAACTGGAAGACGTTCGGGTTCACTTCAAGATTCCCAATGGCGTTTTCGATACCAAGACCCTGAAGGCCGTCGATGGCGTCAGCTTCGAGCTGGAAGCCGGATCGACCATGGGTGTGGTCGGTGAGTCCGGCTGCGGGAAGTCGACCCTGGCCCGGGCGATTCTGGGCATTCATCCGCCCACCTCCGGGAAGATCTGGCTGAACGGCGAAGAGCTGACCGGCAAGACCCCCCGGCAGATGCGCCCGTACCGGGAAACCATGCAGGTGGTGTTCCAGGACCCGCTGGCCAGCCTGAACCCGCGCATGACGGTGGGCGAGGCCATCGCCGAACCGCTGCGCGTATTCAAGCCGAAAATGTCGGCCGCGGACCGGCGGCGCAAGGTCCGGGATTCCATGGAACTGGTCGGCCTGCTGCCCAACCAGATCAACCGTTACCCGCACGAGTTCTCGGGCGGCCAGTGTCAGCGCATCGGGATTGCCCGTGCCCTGGCGGTCGAGCCGAAATTGCTGCTTTGCGACGAGCCGGTTTCCGCACTCGACGTGTCGATTCAGGCGCAGATCGTCAATCTGCTGATGGATCTGCAGAAGGAAATGGGTCTGTCGCTGCTGTTCATCGCCCACGATCTTGCGGTGGTGCGGCATATTTCCGACCGGGTGCTGGTGATGTATCTCGGCCGGGCAATGGAACTGTCCGACCGTGACGAGCTCTATGCGGCTCCACAGCACCCGTATACCAAGGCGCTGATCGACGCCGTGCCGATTCCGGATCCGGAAAAGGAACGCAACAAGGAGATCACCCTGTTGCACGGGGAGTTGCCATCCCCGCTGGCACCGCCCTCGGGCTGTGTATTCCGGACCCGCTGTCCGGTTGCGCAGTCCAGCTGCGCGACGGGCGTGCCGGAACTGGCACCGGCCAAGCAGGGCGGCGGTCTCGTTGCCTGCAAATTTGCCTGAGGACTGCGAAAATTCGCGTTATCAACCACTGGGAAGCAAAACAATGAAAAAGACACTCTTGGGTCTGGCCCTGGTCTCCGTCACCGGAACCGCGCTGGCCAGCAGCGAAATCAACCTGGGTATCTCCTCGGAGTACGTGTTCCGCGGCGTTCCACAAAGCAACGGTGCTCAGGTCTGGGGCTCGTTCGACTACTCCATGGACTCCTGGGGTACCTACCTCGGCATGTGGGTTTCCAACTCCGGACTCTCCGGCAACGAGGAAGTGGACGTCTACGGTGGTTACGCGCTGAGCCTCGGTGAAACCCTGTCGCTGGACTTTGGTGGCATTGGCTACTTTGATCCCAGCGCTCCGGAAAGCTCGGTGCCCAACAACATCGGCGAAGCCTATGTCGGTGTGAACTGGGGTCGTCTGAACTCCTACCTGTACTACGGCTTTGGTTCGACCGCAGCCAAGGAAGACGAGTACGGCTATTTCGAGGCCAACTACGAAATCGAACTGCTGGCGGATGCGCATCTGCGCGTGCACGGCGGCTACTTCCTGGGTCTGGGTGACTACTACGACCTGTTCGCTGATGACGATTACTTCGACTACGGCGTCAGCTTCATCAAGGACTATGGCCTGGCCGGACAGATCGCCCTGGCGATCACGGCGACCAGCATCGATGCCACACACGGTTTCAATGCGATCAGCCCGTCCTTCGAGAGTTCACGTCCGCAGTTCACCGTGGGCTGGAGCCGGAGTTTCGGATCCGCGTTCTGAGCGTAATCAGGCGTACGACAAAGGGAGCCTCAGGGCTCCCTTTTTTTATGCGCCCTGTCTGATTGACCTGCATCATGGCGTGCCGCGCGGGAATGAGGTTCAGTAGCATAAGGAGCGGCCTTTGGTCTGCCGCTGATGACAACTGATGAGGAGACCGTCATGAATTTTCAACAGATCAGTGACGTCGTGAAATGGTCCGCCGATTTTCACGCCGAACTCGGCAGCGCATACACCCGGATGGTTGAAGTCACCGAAGTGCCGCGTGTGCGCGAGGTGCTGCGTTACCTCGCCACGCACGAGCAGGAAATTGAACGCGGCCTGCGTGGTCATCTGCAGCAGACCGAGCCGGGGTTGCTGGGCGGCTGGGTGCGCGGTGCACCGTCGTACGACAAGCTGCAGTCGTTGCAGAAATTGCGCAGCAGGATGGATGCGGAGACCGTCGATGGGGTGACGAGCCAGGCCGTCGATATTCACAAGGCGTTGCAGGACATGTACCAGGAACTGGCGGGCTATGCCGAACTGCCGGAAAGCCGTGAGTTGCTGAAAAACCTGCGTGACCATGAAGAGGCGGAAACCCGCCGCATGGTGCGGGATATCGGCTGGTACGAAAGTACCTGACGCTCGCAGGGTTCCGCACCGTGGGGCCCTGGCCGCCATCCAGGGCGGTGCCGGTCGGCGCCTTCTCTCTCCTTTTCAGACAGGTGGGCGCCCCAGGCTGTCGCTCAACCGCTCAGGTCAGGCTGCTGCGCAAACTGACGTCCAGCACGCCCGGAGGTGGTGGGGTGGCAGGGCGATCCTTGCTGCCCGGGTGCCAGTCCAGCGTGTCCAGCCATTGCCCCAGCGGCAAGGCACGCAGCTCGACCCGATCGCGGGCCTGCAGCCGCTTCGGCAGGAACAACCTGAAACCGCAGCGTGCAGGGAGGTTCAGGCCGGGTAACGGCGGCGGCGTCTCGCCGGTACAGCAGAACCCGGCATGTTCGCCATTGATCAGAACCTGCAGTGGCAGGTGTGGCGTCAAACCCGGGTTGAAGGCCACGCCTTCTACCTGCTGCGGGCCCAGACGGGTAATGGCGCCGTAGATCCACTCCCCGGGTGGCCGCTGGGCAAGGAAGTCCAGACGGGCCTTGAGCGTACGGTTGGCCTGAATGAACAGGTCGTAATCCACCTTCTCGCGTTGCTTGCCAGCGGCTGGCAGCTGATATTTCTTCCGGTCGTAGCCGCGTTCCTTGTGTTCCTCGCGTTCCGGGTTGACGTTGAGCTGTTGTGGCTGCGCATCAATCGGGTACAGGGAGCGAAACAGTTCCAGGCTGTCTTCGTAGCGGTTGGTCACCCCGACGAACCCCAGCAGTTGGACAGGGATGCCGTTGAGCATGCGGGATTGCTGGCCCGTGCCTGAGGCGGACAGCGCGAACTCCTCCAGCGAGCCGGTATACCCCTGAACGCGTTTGCGATGCTCCCAGTGGGAAATCACCTGCTCATGGGGGTGGCGGACGAATACCGTCAGTTCCCAGGGGGCGAATTGCGCCGCGTAGCGACTGAGCTGGAAGTGTCCACACAGCACCTGCCAGTCACGCTGTGCAGCCGGTTGGGCCACACGACCCGCCAGATTCTCAGTGGTTGTCGGGCTGTCCGCACCATAATCGCAGAGCAGCGTGTTTTCCGGGAGTACCCGCTCCAGTTCCATGCGAAACGAGGTTCCGGCGGTTTTCGGGATGTGACAGAAAAGTAGCGCCATGGCGATCAGGGAAAGGTGGGGTGCGGCGGGCGTCACAACTGGCAGACATGGACAAGCAACCCGGCGGCAAGCCGCAGAATTCTAGGAGGTTTGTCATGCCTTCGCCGGCCCGCGGAAGGTTCAGAAGAAAAACTCGTCGGCAAGCATCGGGGCTGGCGGCGGTTTGGGGACGCTGTCCTGGGGAACAAAATCGGGGACTGTCAGCCGGATGCGCTCGATCGGGTCGGTGGGAATCTGCGGCAGTTTGGCCAGGCGTTCCAGTTCCGGGCCGATGCCGCGACCGTTTGCGAGCTGAATGGACAGGCCGGGACGGGCATTGAGCTCGAGCACAAGCGGGCCCAGGTTGCGGTCCAGCACGACGTCGACACCCAGGTAACCCAGTGGGGCCAGTTCGTAGCAGCGGGTTGCCAGTTCGAGCAGGCGTGGCCAGTGCGGAATCTGGAACTGGGCCAGCGCCGTACCGGTGTCCGGGTGGTGCGTGGTCGGCGCGTTATGGTGAACGCCGGAGATGGTCCGGCCGCTGCGCAGGTCGATCCCGGCCCCGACCGCGCCCTGGTGCAGGTTGGCCTTGCCATCGGATTCGCGCGTGGGGAGCCGTACCATGGCGCAGACGGGCACGCCCCGAAACACCAGCGTGCGGATGTCCGGCACGCCGTGGTGAGTGATCGGCGCAAATACCGGGTCGAAATCGACGCAGTATTCGATCATGGCCTCGTCCGGCAGCCCGCCCAGGCTGAACATGCCGGAGAGGATGTTGGACACATGGTGCTGCAGCACCTCGTGGCTCAGCGGTTCGCCGCTGGCGCGCAGGTAGTCCTTGCCCTGCCGGCCGCGGACCACGATGATGCCGTCGCCGCCGGCGCCATGAGCCGGTTTGATGACGAAGTTCTGGTGCGCAGCAAGGGTTTGCTCCAGCGCATTCAGGTCGTGCTGGATGCGCGCCACGCCGTACAGTTCGGGTACGGCGATGCCTGCGGAATGGGCCAGCTCCTTGGTGCACAGCTTGTTGTCCACCAGCGGGTACAGGCGGCGGGCATTGAACTTGGCGATGTAGTCGCCGTTGCGACCGTTCATGCCGATGATGCCGGCCTTGCGCAGGCGCCGCGAGGGCAGTGCGTCGAGCCAGCTCATGCTTTCTTGTCGGGCAGCCAGACGCTGCGAAAGCGCCAGTATTCGCTGAGCCGGTAGCCGGTGTAGCGGCCCAGCAGCAGCGTGACTGCGAGCAGGACCAGCAGGCTTTCGGGGAACAGGCTCACCAGGTGCTGCAGCCAGGCATTGCTCATGACGATAAAGGCCAGGGCCGCGACCGCGAGGCTGCCCAGCCCCTGCGTGATGGCATCCCGCGAGCCGTGCTCCTCCCAGACGATCGACATGCGTTCAATCGTCATGGCGAGAATCACCATCGGGAACAGGGCAATTGACAGCCCGCGCTCGAAGCCCAGCCGGTGGCTGGCGATGCTCAGCAGCAACATCAGGATGATGACCATGATCAGCACTGCGGCCAGACGCGGCACCAGCAACAGCTTCAGGTACTCGAGCCCGAAGCGCAGGGCGAGACCAATGGCCACCACCGAGGAGAACAGCACGCAGCCCCACAGCAACTCGGTTTCGCGGAAGGCCAGGGAAATCAGCACGGGCATGAAGGTGCCGAAGGTGCGAATGCCCACGACATTCCGCAGCAACACCACCAGCAGGGCACCGAACGGCACCATCAGCAGGATGGTGTAGGTGTTCTGGACATGCAGGGGCAGCCCCAGCAACGAGACCTGGGCCAGCGGCTGGTGCAGGTCGCGGGCCAGTTCAACCGTGCGCGATTCGGTGCGACGGACCGAGAAGCGCAAATCCACATCGCTGCCGCCGTCCACGCTCAGAGTGCGGCCCGGGTGGGTCTGCCAGGTCAGGAAATTCTCCGGCCGGCCCTGTTCGCCGGTGACCGGGTTGAACGGAATCCACTGCTGCTCATTGTGGACCTCCAGCCAGGGCTCCAGCCGTGCATTGAGCAGGCCGTGCCGCAGCACCAGGCCATAGACCACGCGGGCCGGTATGCGGGCGCCGGCGAGGATGTAGGCCACCTGCTGTGCGCGCGCAGCCGGGGTGCGGGCCTCTTCCCGCAGCAATTTGACCGCCGGGTCGCTGCTGTTCTGCCGCAGCTCCAGGATCAGCTGTCGGGCAAAGGACGCGATATCTGCGGAATGCGTACGTACATCCTGCAACAGGGATTGAATGGCTGGCGCATACAGTTCGGGGTAGTCCGGTACGGCCGGGTAGCCGGGGAAAGCGTCCGGTCGCTCGCGGGGTGTCTCGCGGGGGTTGACGGTCAGCCGGTAGTACAGCGCCTGCGGGCCAAAGGCCGAGCGGGTGGACAGCAGCAATGTGCGCTGACCGTCGATCCGGTCCTCGGCCATGCCGAAGTTGCGAACCACGAAGTCCTCGTCGAGGACATCAAACCCGGGCGGTTTTTCCGGCAGCGCCATCTGCAGCTTGACCCGTCCTTCGCCGCGAAAGCTGGCGCGGGCTTCGATGGTCCACACCGAAGAGCGTGCGTCCGGCTCCAGCGGCAGGCCCAGGCGGGTCACCTTGTAGTACATCACGCCCAGCGCGACAGCACAGAGCAGGAAGGCGAGGGCGCCGACGGGGGATATTTTCACGGGGCGCCTGCAGATGCGTCGGAGAGTGAAGCCGGGCAACGGGCTTCGCGGGTAAAGGTCCTGCCCGCATCAACCGGTGCAAACTTTTCCAGGAAGCGGCGTCCCAGCAGGACGGGGTAGATGAAGCGACTGCGGTCCACCAGCGTGAACTCGGTGACATGGCGCTCCCCGCCGAGGCAGAAGGCCAATTCCACGACCGGTCGGCGGTCGTACTCGCCTTCGTGTTCCTTGATTCGCACGCCACGAATGCGTGGCCGTTCCAGTATCAGGCGATGCTTCTTGCCGTTGGCATCTTCCAGCTCAACCCGGAAACGCACCCATTTCTGGCCATCGCGGGTGAAGGTTTCGATTCTGTCGGCCTGCAGCGAGGAGGTGCGGGCGCCGGTGTCCAGCTTGGCCTTGACCGGGATGGTGTCCGGCCCGAGCAGGATCTTTTCGACCCACCCCACGGCCGCGGTCGGCTTGGCGGTCAGTGCGGTCGGAAGAAGCAGGAGGAATATGAGCAGTGCCGGCAGGTGCCGGCGTGCAGGAGTCGCAGCCATTGTGTCCTTGGTCCATCACCAGGTCAGTGAGTCTTGCTGAACGTTCTGACGTCCGGGAATGGTAAAGCATTCACCGGCGCAGGCTGCGGTTTGGCCGGGTGGGCGGCGTTTTCCGCGGACGCAAGTGCCGGCAGGGCTGCCGCAAAGCATGCCCCTGCCGGCCGCGTGCGGTGCGGTCTCAGGGTTGGTAGGGGTACAGGGCGGCCTCGAATTCCAGGGCGCCGAGATCATCGTTGTCGCTGCTGCTCGCCCGAACCGTGATGTTCGCGCGCTCATTGCTGGAACTGACCAGGCCGGCATTCGAATAGCTGCTCCCGACCGAGCCACCGCTACCGTCACTGACGATCCAGTTCAGGTGCCGGGTGATGGCACGTTCGCTGCCATCTTCAAAGGTGCCACTGACCTCGAGCGCATAGGTGTCGGGGTAGGTGATGCTGAGCGCATCGGTTGCCGAATCCATGGCGACGAGTTCGAGCGCGGCCAGTTCCCAGGATTTGCTGCGAAACACCTCGTCCCGTCGTTCCAGGCTGATATCCAGGTACACCGGGTCCGCGTCGTCCAGTTCCTCGTCATCCGTTGCCAGCGGCTCCACCACCAGTGCATATTCGCGCGTGTCGGTCTCGATGATGGTCAGTGCCTGCAGTTGCGCCGCATCGGAAACTTCCACCGCGATCTGGTTGGTGAGATTCTGTTCGCTGCTGCCATCGGCGAACTGCGCCCACAACTGCACGGTTTCGCTGTAGCCCAGCGGAAGCACGCCGTTGTCCGTGGCCTCATAGCGCAGGGCAAAGCCCGTGGGTTCCTCGATGGTGAGCTCCTGCGTGGCATAGCGACCGCATTCCGGCAGCTGGGCCACCACCCGTACCGGTGTCTGCGCATCGGCGGAGCCGGCGACCAAGCGTCCGCTGTAGTCCACATCCATGTAGGCATTGTTGGCTGCGGGCTCGACCTCCCAGCTGACCAGGTCCGTGAGGTAGTAGGTGTCCGGGTTACCTTCCACTTCACCGACGAGGGCGAAATTCTGACGTGTCCGGGCTGCCACATGGGCCAGTTCGGGCTCGATGCGGATGTCACTCAGCGGCAGAACTTCCACCACGATGCTGGCCGTGAAGTCCAGATACTCTGCGCGAACGGTGGCAGTGCCGGGGCGTCGAGCGATGACGACCCCCGCGCCATAGACCGTGCGCCCATCGGTGCCTTCCGGGATCAGGTCGCCATTGCTGACGCTCACCACACCGGGGTCGCTGGAATCCCAGCTGACACGCTCGGAGAAATCCCCGCTGCTGGAATCATCGCCGTCGAAGGTCACGATGGCATTCAGGTTGAAGATCGAACACTCGCTCACTTCGGCCACGCTGCTGTCGTCGCTGTAGGTGACCGACAGCTTGCTCGGGTAGGTGCCTTCGCCGATGCTGGAACACGCGCTCAGCAGCACGGCCCCCAAAGCCAGCATGGCCGCAGGTTGTGGCAGCGGAAACATGGTTCGACGCTCCGCCTGCTTAACCGGGGAAGAACAGGACACGGTGGTTATTGCGGTCGGTGACATACAGCACGCCGTCGCGCAGCGACAGCCCGGTGGGCGAGTTCAGGGTCTGTTCCGAGGCCTCATCGTCGGAGTCCCCGTCCAGATCGATGTCGTTTTTCAGCAGGCTGCTGAAATCGTCCTGGCCGTAAACGTCGATGGCCAGGGGCTGGTTGGCGATCGGGAACGAGTCGAATTCCAGGACCCGGTTGTTACCGGCATCGGCGACATAGAAGCGGGTGCCATCCGAGGTGATGCCAAACGGGGTGCGCAGTTGCGACTGGCTGACTCCGGCGCTGCTGCGCGAGAAATCCGACTGGCCAATGACATAGGTCGCTTCTTCCCCGGCGGAGCGGGGCAGCTGCTGCCAGTAGAGCACGCGGTTGTTGCCGCTGTCGGCGACCAGCAGGCGAAAGCCGTCGCTCCACAGCCCGGCAGGATTGGTCAGGCCTGCCTCTTCGTCATCGGCTTCGACGGTGTCGAAGTCCGGCTGCCCGACAACGACGTCGGCGGGCGCACCATTGCTGTCAGGCAGGGTGTTCCAGACCAGCACACGGTGGTTGCGCTGGTCGGACACCAGCAGGCGCCCGGCGGCGATCTCGGCCCAGACCGGGTAGGACATCCGGCTGGCACCGCTGCCCGGTTCGGCACTGGTGAAATCATCCTGGCCTACGACCACGTCGGGCGGCGTGTTGCTGGAGGGCAGGCTGTTCCAGATCAGCACGCGGTTGTTGCCCGCATCGGTGACGGCCAGCTTGCCATCGCCAATGGTTACGTGTGTGGGCAGTGCCAGCGCCGCGCCGGAGGTGCCCGCAGCAGAGCTGCTGAAATCAGCCTGGCCGAGCACGAAGTCCGGAGCCTGGCTCAGCGTATCCGGAATCCGGTTCCAGCCGAGCACCCGGTTGTTGCTGAAGTCGGCGACATAAAACAGGTTGCCGTCGGTGGCGATGCCACCCTGGGGCTGACCCAGGCCCAGGGCGTCCGTGCTGCCGCCGCGGTTGGAGTACAGCTCGGCGAAATCTGCCTGGCCGACGACCATGAAGGCCTCCGGGCGTTCGTCATCGTCGTCCGTCGAGGACGAACTTGTCGTGTCGCAGGCGCTGAGCAGCGCGAGCGGCAGGAACAGAGAGGCGAAGACCGGTACGCGTGCACGGCCAAATACAGACTGCAGATCCATGTGGTTACTCCCAGATTGACGTCGAACCGCCCGGACCCGGACGGCAATGTGGGGTTCAACGCGGGATTCGCCCGATTCCGTCGCACGAATTTTCCGGGGCAGGCTGAGCAGGGAACAGGCCGGTTGCAGTCTGCTTCTATAATCGCCGGATGCTGAACCGCCCCAATGTGATGCACGGCTGGCGCCTGGCGCTTGCTGTCCCGATGCTCGTGCTCGCTGGAGCCGCCGTGGCCCTGGATGAGAGCGACCTGGAAATCGACACCGCAAAGGCGGTTCCTCCGTCGTCGGCCCCGGCCCCTGAACCCTCGCTCCCGATCATGGTTTCCCCCGTGCCGGTGCCTACGCCCCTGCCGGGCCCGGAGCCGTTGCAGATTCTGGAAGGGGTTGTCGCGCCCGGCGAGGTCCGCCGGCTGGCCTGGCGCACCGGCTTTGGCTACGGGCTGGTCGACGAGCCGGTACCGGTGATCGTCGCGCATGGTGCCAAGCCGGGGCCCACCCTGTGTCTGACGGCTGCGGTCCACGGGGATGAACTGAACGGGATCGAGATCGTGCGACGGGTCCTGGCAGGGCTCGAGGCCTCCCGGTTGCGGGGTACGGTGATTGGCGTGCCGATCGTGAACGTGCACGGTTTTCAGCGCCGCAGCCGTTACATGCCGGATCGCCGTGACCTGAACCGCTACTTCCCTGGTGACCCCAAAGGTTCACTGGCTTCGCGGGTGGCGCACAGTTTCTTCACCCGTATCATCCAGCGCTGCGATTACCTGGTGGACCTGCACACCGGCTCCTTCCAGCGCACCAACCTGCCGCAACTGCGGGCCGACCTGCGCAATCACGAAGTGGTCGATATCACGCGACTGTTCGGTGGAGTGACCGTACTGCACAGTCCCCCCGCGGCCGGGACCTTGCGCAAGGTGGCCACCGCGGCGGGGATCCCTACCGTCACCTTCGAGGTCGGGGAGCCGAACCGCCTGCAGGCGCAGGATGTGGGCCGCGCGGTCAGCGGGGTGCAGTCCCTGCTGGCCGGGCTGGAGATGTTTGGCAGTGAGGCGCGCACGGACCGTCGGCAGCCGGTCTTTTACGAGTCCCGCTGGGTGCGGGCGGACCGTGGCGGCATCCTGTTCAGTACCGTCAAGGTCGGGCAGCAGGTCAAGGTGGGCGAGGTGCTGGGCACCGTCACCGACCCGCTGACCAATGTCTATATCGAAGTGCGGGCGCCGATCGCCGG
>JBFHON010000002.1:0-28399 GCA_041593295.1 Oceanococcaceae bacterium
AGCATGCTGAACTGCGACTTCGATCTCGCCGGTTTTTCACTCGGAGGAAACTTCGTGCTGCGCACCGCCATCGGTGCTCCGGCGCAGAAGCTGAGGTTGCGCCAGGTCATCGCCGTCAACCCTGCGGTCAATCCACATGCGACCACGAAGGCACTGGACCAGCAGAAAATCTACCTGCCCTACTTCATGCGCAAGTGGCGACAGACGGTTCAGGCCCGGACCCAGGCCTGGCCGGACGGGCCCGACTACGCTGACCTGCTCGAAGACACGGAGCTACTCGCGGTCACGGCGAAGTTCGCGACCCAGTACTGTGGCTTCGAATCCGTGGACCACTACTTCGACCAGTACTGGCTCAGACCCGGCCATTTCGCCAACCTGCAGGTGCCGACCACGATCATCACCGCTGCCAACGATGCCCTGGTCCCGGTTGCGGACATTGCGCAGCTCGCGGGGAGCAGCCCCCACCTGAACGTTGAAATCAGCGAGCATGGCGGCCACTGCGGTTTCGTTGCCAATTGGGCTTTGCAATCCTGGCTTGATCCTTACATCACACGGAAGCTCGCCCATCACCATGACCCTCTGCCGGCTGACCGCGACCCTGCTGCTACTGCTGGCTAACCCGGCAGCCGCACAATCTGCCGATGCGATTCTGGGCACCTGGCTGACGACCGACGAGGACGGTTACCGCGATTCGGTGGTGGAAATCGTGCGCCAGGGAACAAGCTACACCGGTCTCGTCCGCTGGGTTGCGTTGCAGACCTACCCTGCCGGCGACCACATGGCCGGGCAACCGCTGGTAGACCGCGAAAACCCGGACCCTGCACTGCGCGAACGGCCGGTGCTCGGATTACCGGTGCTGCAGGGGTTGCAGTTCAGTGGTGACAGCTGGCAGGGCGGCACGATCTACAGCGTTCGCAGCGGCAAGACTTACCGGGTTCGCCTGAAACTGCCCCGCCCGGAAACCCTTGAAGTGCGCGGCTACCTGGGTACGCCGCTGTTCGGGGAAAGCGTCTACTGGAGTCGAAGCGCGATTCCTCCCGAACCCGACGCTTTGAGCACGCCCGCCTACCGACCCTGAACACCGCCTCCGTCAGACTGGGACTGCGCCCCCCGTACCCTAGACCGACGCGGCGAGGGTCCAGTCCGCAGCCTCCGGCTTTTTCGCCTTGGGCAGCACCGCTTCCAGTTGCTTGAGTACCGGCTGCGCAAAGTACATGTACGCCGACAGGTCAAAATTGCGCCCACGCCCCTCGTAGAGCTCCGTCCACAGGTACTCGGAGCGGATAACCGCACGCTCGGCATTCAGCAGGGGCGCGATGCCCGCAATGCCGTTCGCCAGACACTGCAGGTTCAGTGTCGGCACCAGCTTGCCCAGACGCATTGCCAGTTGCCGTTGTCCAAGCTGGCTGTCGTCAGGAAACTGCGCGCCATAACGGGGGTTGGCATGTGCGCCCAGCATGCTGCTCACGTCGAGTACAGCGAGTGCGCCGGCAACATGGGCCAGGTCAGCCACCCGGCCACCGATCTGACGGCGCACCAGCAGTCGATTCAGATCATCGAACCAGGCCGTGTACACGGCTTTGAGCAGGGCATTGGTAGCAACCACCGGGTTCCCACGCGGGTCCGGCCGCGGCACGGCAAATTCATTGTCAAAACAGAGCAGGTGCATTTCGCCCGCGGAAGGGGCACTCTGGCGCTCTTCTTCGACCGCAATCAGCGTGAGTTCCAATTTTTACCTCCTCGTCGCCTGGCAGCATGTGCACTCCGGCTGTGTCCGCCGGTTGTTGACCCCACTTTCTATGGGTTTTTCTACGCGTCATCATGCACTTACCGGCAGCCACTGGCAAGTTCGTCCTTTTTTCCGGGCCGCATCGAAGCTGTCTGCGTCTCCGCACCCGCGCCCCATACCGCCCCGCAGGGGGGCTCTGTGCGCCCTGCAACAACGCACTCGGCAGCGAGGCTTCGATAACGTATCATTGACCCAGGTTGTGGCAACCTGACGCGGCAATTGGAGTACCGACAACATGAATCACCCGACCAAACTGGGTGAACTTCTGATCGAACGTGGTGAAATCAGCAGTTCCCAACTCGAAGCCGCCCTGGCCAAGCACCGGGGCAGTGGCAAGCGTCTGGGTGAGGTTCTTGTCGAATCCGGTTTCGTTTCCCGGAAACAGCTGGCTCAGGGACTGAGGCTGCAGCGCAAGCTCATTCTCGGAGCCTTTGGCGCTGCCATGGCCATGGGCTCGGCAACAGCCGGCGCGGCTGGCAAGCTCGACCGCAAGCCCGTTGAAGTGGCCGCGCTGAGCACGCCGCATTCGCAGCTACACGCGACCGGGCGCGAGTATCCCAAGTTGCGACAGACGGCCGACCAGCGAATGCAAGCCGAGCTTGAACGCACCATTCGCGAAATGGGGCTGAGCTCTGCGGTCAAGCGCAAGGAAATCAATCTCGCCCTGGTCGACATCACGGACCCCCGCAACCCCGCCATGGCCCAGGTCAATGGCGACAACATGATGTACGCGGCCAGTCTGCCAAAGATCGGCATTCTGCTCGGTGCCTTTGCCCGCATTCAGGAAGGCAGCATGCAGCTGACGGAGCAGACCCGTCGGGACCTGACGCGCATGATCCGCAATTCATCCAACACGGCAGCAACCGCGATGTACAACGCGGTTGGCCCCGACTACCTGGCCAAGGTGCTGCAATCGGCAAAATACCGGCTCTATGACCCCGAGCACAACGGCGGTCTGTGGGTCGGCAAGCCCTACGCCAAGTCGGCAGCCTGGAAGCGTGACCCGCTGCACAACATCTCGCATGGCGCAACCGCCCTGCAAGTCGCACGCTTTCTGTACCTGATGGAAACCGGTCAGCTCGTCTCACCGGAGCTGAGCCAGGAAATGAAGCAGATCATGGGCGACCCGGCCATTCACCACAAGTTCGTGAAAGGCCTGGAACAGAACCGCCCGGGCTCCAAGGTCTTCCGCAAGTCCGGAAGCTGGCGTTCGTACCATGCCGACTGCGCCGTCGTCGAACGCGATGGCCACAAGTACATCGCTGTCGCCCTGGCAAACAACCCCCGGGGCGGCGACTGGCTCAGTCAGCTCATCGTCAAGATGGACGACATCGTGTTCTCCCGCGACCCCGGCTCCATTCAGCTCGCGGCCGCCCGCTAAGCACGGCTTCGCTCCGGCCTGCGCGGGCCTGCTGAAGGCTGCCGGGCTGCTTCCTCTCCGGCCAGGCGATGGTAGTGCGGTGTAATCCGCAGGACCAATGCCAGCCAGATCATGCAGCCGAACAGAACGAACCATGCGTATTGCTGCGGCTCGCGGATCAGCTGTGTCCAGTCGCTGAGTACCAGAATCGCCAGCGCGGCAAGCATCTTGAAGGCCCGGTATCCCAGCATGTCGATCCACGCCTTGAGCTTGTAGATCAGCTCTGCATCAATCGGTACGTACAGCAGCTCACGGGATGCCCGGTTGATCGAATAGGCCAGACCGCGATCGGCGATCTTGGCCAGCGCGCCGGTCATCAGGCCCGGCATGTTCAGGTAAGCGACACTGGACAGCATCAGCATGAACGGCTGCACCAGCAGGCCACTGATCACGCCCAGATACCGGTGGATCAACGGAGTGATCAGAATGTTCACCATCAGCGCCAGCGCACCCATCACCGAAAAGAAATGGGCCAGATAGGCCGTGCGGTTTTCCTGCTCCGGGTGTTCGAGCGCCACGTAATGCATGAACTGGAACTCGACCAGCGGCTCCAGCAGCTGGGAAATCAGCAGAATGCCGGTGATCGCCACGATGTACGGATTGTTCAGCCAGTCACGCCACTGCGGTTGAACCGGCAGTTCCGGCACGGTGTTGTGGATATCGTGCTCCGCAGACGGCGCCAGCCGCACGACCGACTCGGCCACACCAGCCAGCACCACCACCAGGCCCGCGGCAACCAGCAGCAGGTCCATGGTCGACAACCCGGCTTCGTCCAGCAACACGTTGACCAGCTGTCCAGCAACGATGCCGCCGAGCAAGCCACCGCTGCTGATCATCCCGTACCAGCGTCGGCCCTGCGTGCTGACATGCAAACTGTTGGCCAGACTCCAGAACTGCTCGACCAGAATCACCGACATCATGTCGACAAACACGTAAAACAGCAGCGCAGATAGCGGGCTGGGCGGCAGGTAGCGAAAGGCTACCAGCATGCCGGCAACAATCAGCGAAGTGCCCTTGACCACGCCCTGGCGGGAGTGGCGCGATACCAGACGCCCGTAGAAAGGCATCAACAATGCCAGCGTCAACGCCCCCAGTACCCACGCATAGGGCAGCTGGGCAGCGTCATAGAACTCCAGATAGATCGAGCGGCTGGCCGGTTTGACCTGATAGTAGGCAAGGATGATCAGAAAAAAGTGCGCGAACAGCACACTGGCGCGGGTCCTGTCGGTCACGGGCACGTGGGTCACGGGGTGCTCTCCGCTGCCCCTGCAGCAGCTTCGCGGGCGCGCTGCTGATGGCGTTCCTGCAACAGCTTGTGTATGCGCCTCCCCACACCCTGGTGAGACACCGCCGAGTTGCGCCTGAGCACATTCGACATCAGCGCCACGATGTACCGCAGCTGCGGGTCTGCGGCCGGCCACTCCACGAGAATCAGGGATGCGAGCAGGTTGACCCGGTTGCCCTGGTACTTGCTGCACTCGAAACCCGGTTCGGGCTGGCATGAGTACAGGGACCCCGACTTGAAGTACACCGCGGCCTCATTCAGCGTGGGCGTGGATGCATAGCGGGTCCGCCGATCGGTCAGATAAAGCAGCCGCTTGGCCTCGCGGCTGGACCATTCATCGATGAACTGGTTCCCTTCGATCATCGCCAGCAACCGGACCAGATCCCGGGGGTTGGCCATCGAACGCTCGCCCGGAAGATACTGCTTTGCCTGGTAGGTCAGCGCGCTGGCCTGACGCAGTTTCCGGGTATCGAAACCGGCACGCAGCAGCGGTGCATCCAGCTGCTGGCGCATCAGCGTTCCGCGCTGCCCCCGGCCCATGGCGTCCAGGACCTGGTGCGCCTCGGCGGCGGCGAGGGGATAGCGCTCGCCAAGATGCCCCATCAGCACCAGCTGCTGGATCACCATGCTCGCCGCACCATTGGAACTCGGGGATGCCATCCAGTCCAGATATTCCCAGAAGCTGCCGACATCACCGACCTTGAGCTGCCGGCGGGTGAAGGCCCCGCTTTGCGGAGAATACAGCGGCACCTTGTGCTGATCCCGGATGATGTAGTCATCTGCGGTGATCATCGTTGAGCGCAGCAACTGCTCGCGCGCGCCGGTATCGTCGGGGAATCGATCTGCCAGCGCCTGCAAGGCCGCCAGCAACACCACCAGTTTGCCCACACTTCCCGCGTTGGCAACGTAATCGTCACGATAAGCGGCGTAAACGACCTGCTCCGGGTCAGACAGGTCCAGGAGCGCCAGCCCCAACGCACCGGCCCCCTTGCCAAAGCTGGCCTCAGCAATGCTTTTCAGCTGTGCCGACAGCTCGGTATCGGCCGGCGGCAACGGCAGGCCGCTCACCCCGGAAGGCCGCACCCGGTCAAGGCTTAGCCGCGCCCCCGTTGGCAATATGCGGTCGTCCAGTTTTCCCTCCTGTGCCAGCCGGGCCGCCTCCAGCCGCCTGATTCCGGTCTCGCCGTATGCATCCAGCGGATAGTCCTGTCCCAGACCGGGCACACACAGCAGCAGCGCCAGCGCCCGGCGCTTCATGGCCGCTGCTCCATGATGACCTTGCGGTCACTGCGCGGGCGTTCGTCCAATGCAGCCAGGTACTCCAGTTGCCGAGCGCGACGGTTCTGCACGAACGGCCGGATCTGATTGAGGTACAGGCGGCCTTTGACAAAGGCAAACTCGACATCGGCAGGCACGGCATTCCCCTGCTCGTCACGCAGACTGGGGTAACGCTGCGGCAATGCGCGGGCTACGGCGAGCAACTGCTCGGCCTCACTGGGAAAGAGCAACCGCGGCGCCCCGGACGCCGCGATCAACGTTGACCCGCCTTTCGGGTCGACCACGCGTTGCTCCGGCTCAGTTGCGCAGGCCAGCAGACGCTCTTCGCGGCCATCCAGGGTCAACTGCACGGTTTCCGCGCTTTGACCATCGACACCGCCACCAACGCCCTCGTTGACAGCAATCGTCACCCAGCCGGGCTGCTGGTCATACAAATCCGCGGTGATCATGACGCCGGACTTGTCACCGGGAACAGTCTGATGCAGCAGCACCGAGGGGTAAACGTGCTCCGGCCGGTCGACCACCGCCTGCCGCCAGCGAAAGGCACGCTCGGTGAATGGCGAGGCCCAGACCCGCACCAGCGCCGCCAGCACGTTGTCGAAACCGACGACATTGGGCACGGTCAGGTTCAGCCCTGCTCCGGTAAAACCGGGCAGGTCCTCCACGTTGGTGTCCGAGCGCACGAATACCCCGTAGCTCCCGTCGGCACCAAACTCCTCCTGCATGGCCCGACGCAAGGTGTTCCGCAAATCATCGGCAACGGCTTCCTGCTGAATCCAGTTGCGCAAACGGGCGAGAAAATCCTCGACCCAGGCGTCGCGCGCGCGACCCGGCGGCAGCGTCTGCAGGCGGTCATATTGTCGGGTCATCCACACGAAAGCACTGGTGTCTTCACCGGCCATGGGGCGGTCGAGCACCGCGCGAAATGCACCAAAGGGGATTACCAGACCTGCAGACACCATGCCCGGAAACTGCTGGGCAAGTTCCGCCAACTGGGCCGCCTTGGGCCCGACCCTGCGGCCAGAGTCCGCAACCCCAAGCCGCCGTAGCGAAATGGGCTGACGGAAATCCAGATCGAGCTTGTCGACATCGATCTTCAGGGCCTGCGCAGGCTGCTTCCCGGCGTCTTCAAAAATGGCGTCCAGCTGCCCCCGGTCCGCTTCAAGGCGCACCACACCCCCCGGGCTAACCGCTAGCGTGACCGGCTTGTTCAGGTGCCGCGAAATGACCTTGCCGCTCTGCTCATTGAGCATCACGTTAGGAATACCCAGATTGCTCGCCAGCAATTGCACATGGGACAGCAGATTGCCTGCGTCAGCTGTGAGAATGCCGCCCACGCGCGGCAGCTCCGGCACGGTCGACGGCGCGATGACGATATCGGTTGTCTGCAGGGCCTGCCCTGGCACCAGCTCCCGCAAGGTACCCCGTGCCAGACCCGGGTTCAGCGCCCGCAAGCCGCTGTTCACGGTTCGGCCGAACAAGGTGTGGACGATCCCCACCTGTCGATTCGCATCCGTACTGAGGTGTTCCAGCCATTCCCCGTAGCTGAGCAGAGTGCTTCCGCGCAGGCGATCTGGCACGAAACCATGCGCCAGCGGCTCGACCCGGGCAAAAGCATGTGTCGCTCCCGAGAAGTAGAACAACAGCTGACGCGCCGCCCACTCCGGCACCAGGCTGAAATAGCGAACCAGGCCTGCGTACTCTTCCACGCTCAGGTCACGCCCCTGCAGGCTCAGCACGTGAGGCCTCAATGCATCGTATTCGCGGTGATTCAGCAAGCCGCTGCCATAGGCAATCTGGGCAAGCCGTTGCAACCCTTCAACCAGCTGCCGACGGCTGAGTTGCTCCGGCTCAACGGCGCGAGCCAGAACAAATGCCCGCTGCTCTGCTGCCAGGCTCAGATCGAGGGCTTCCACCCGCAAGGCCGGCGGATAAGAGGGCAAGCGTCGGCGCAGTTCCACCAGCAGACTACCCAGCGGCTCCAGCTGGACGAGCGGGTCGGAACCCGTTTCAAGCGCATGGGCAATGCGCTTCAGGTAGGCGCTGTTGGTGGCGGCAGCGAGCCGCTGCACCCGTTCCGGGTCGAGCGTGAAGGCGTAAGCGGCATCCAGCAGGCCGGCCAGCCGTGCAAATTCGCTGTGCTGCGTGGTCGCCGTGACGGATTTCGCATAAGTTCGCACTGCGGCCGCGTCGGTCTGGTCCGGCTGCGAATGGATCTTGTTGCGCAGTGGAACAAACCCGGGATCCGTCTGCGCCAGGGAGGATGACAGCCCGCGTATTTCCCCCAACCCCTGGGCTTCCCGGGACCGCGGCAACAGCCGTGCGGCCTCGCGCAGCAACAGAAAATCCTTCTGCAGTAGCGCAACATCAGCAACAAGCCGATCAACGATGGCGTTGGCGGCCTTTTCTTCGTCTTCGAACTGAAAAGCCCCCCGGGCATAGCGCGTCTGCCGGTAGATCCAGCCGTCGTGCGCCTGCAACAAATACCGCTCCACCAGAACATTGCGCAGCTGGAGCCCACGATCGGCAACCAGCACATCCCGGTCAAGCCCGGCCAGCACGTTCCCCAACGGCACACCGGCCGCCCGCAACTGCTGGGCCCTGGGCCCCAGTACCCCGTGCTGCCGCCCGCCGCCGCGCTCCACACAGGCATAGGGAACCGGGGGCAACACCGCACCGTCGTTGCAGAACCAGCGCACCTCCGAGAACGGCCCCAGGCGCTGCGTCTGCATCTGCTGGATCCACTGCCGCGCCTCCGGCGGCAGCGGGGGGGCATCCGGAAGGCCCGCCGCCACGGACAGCGCCGACGCGGCCAATGCCGCAGCAGCCACCACCCACCTGTTTGCACGACTTTTCAACATCATTTCCGACCCAACCTCTACACAGCCCCGGATCTACTCAGCCACCGCAGTGGTACATGCCAGCGCGATGCAGGGCCTGGTCCACGGCCCCGAAGGGGTAGCCGGCTCAGGCCAGCACCTGCTGCAACTCATCGCTGGCGTAAAAATCCTCCAGTAGCCGCTCCAGCATGCCGCGCAGCACACCCGCCGATTCCAGGTTCTGCAGAACCTCGGGAAGCACCTGAGACAGAACCGTGCGCCACAGGTCGGGTGTCACGCCAATTTCATCCAGAATGACCGATACCGGGTTCCCGGCGTGCCGGGCATAAAAGCCCTCAACGGCGGCCTCCAGCATGGCGGCCATGAAGTCACAACCCCGAAACTCCCGCCAGAACGCCGTCCCGAGCATGGCAATGTCTTCAACCTGCTGGACGGATACCAGGTTGCGGAACTCGGACAACGGCACATCGCGCATGTGCTCCCAGACCCGGGAAGCCCCCTCGCGCACGCTGTCGCTCTCGAAGGCCTCGTTCAGAAACTGCTCGCTGGCCGCAATGCTGGCCTGCATGTGCCGGGAAACAAACTTGCGCAGCAGGTCTTCACCCCCGGCCTTGCCTGCCGTTGCGCGCTTGACCAGGTCCTTGCCGAGTTTCATCGCGGACTGCGCACCCGGCACCTTGTTCATGCCGGTGCTGCTGGCAACGAAATCGCCGATCCCCTGCAGCAGCAGGTCGGTGACCAGCCCCTGGAACACGGGGTTGGTCACCAGTTCGTGGATTGTGGCCCGACGCAGATCTTCCAGACCCAGCAGCTGATCAAACAGCACCTCCAGCGCAACATCGGGAAGAATGTCGCTCAGAGTGGTTTCATCGTGAATCGGGTGGTCGTACATATGCCGCGCAATGACGCCGACCAGCTCCGCCAGTTCCGGGCCCAGGTCGAGCTTTTGCACCGTGATCACCACCACGGATTTCAGCGTCTCGACATCGACCAGCGACTCCAGCTTCAGGGGCGACAGGTCATCGATGATGCCTTCCACCTGTAGCCGTATCAGTCGCCGCAAGGCCTGCCCGCGGCATTGCTTCAGCAGAAAATCGACGTGGGCGTCGCGCAGCCTGCGTGCCTGCCCCGTAATGTCTTCACTCATCCCGTCTTTTGCCTCTCTCGATGCCGCCGTCGCCACCATCCGAGCCGCTAGCGTAGCAAGGCTGAACCGTGAACAAGTGATCGACTCCCGGGGAATGCTGCACCAACGCTGCAGCGCGCTTATTCTTGAACGCCTCTACTGAAGCGATTGCCGCATGACCGACGCCAGCGTTCTGACCGTACGCAACCTGCACAAGACGTATGCATCCGGTCTGCATGCCCTGCGGGATATCAATCTGGACATCCGGGCCGGTGAAATCTTTGCCCTCCTCGGCCCCAATGGAGCCGGGAAAACCACCCTGATCAGCACCATTTGCGGGATCGTCAGCCCGACCTCGGGCAGCGTCACGGTCGGCGGGCACGACCATCAGCGCGCCTATCGGCAGGCGCGCAAGCTCATCGGCCTGGTACCTCAGGAGCTGCATACCGAAGCCTTCGAGTCGGTACTTCAGACCGTGACCTACAGCCGCGGACTGTTCGGCTTGCCGCCATCGTCGGGGCACATCGAGAAAGTGCTGCGCGACCTGAGCCTGTGGGACAAACGCGAGGCACAGATTCGCCATCTCTCCGGCGGGATGAAGCGCCGGGTGATGATCGCCAAGGCACTGGCTCACGAACCCCGCGTCCTGTTCCTTGACGAGCCCACGGCGGGTGTCGATGTCGAGTTGCGGCGTAACCTGTGGGACCAGGTGCACCAGCTTCGCCGTGACGGCGTCACCGTGGTGCTGACGACCCACTACATCGAGGAGGCGCAGGAAATGGCGGATCGCGTCGGGGTGATCAACCAGGGCGAGATCATGCTGGTCGAGGAAAAGGACCGCCTGATGCAATCCCTCGGCAAGCGCACCCTGCGCCTGCATCTGGAATCCGAGCTGGCCGCCATACCGGCCGAGCTCGCGCAATGGGACCTGTCTCTGGAGGATCAGGGCTACGAGCTGGTATTCCGCTTTGATGCTGCCCAGGGCAAGAAGCGCATACCCGATCTGCTCAACCGCATCCATGGACTCGGAATCACTTACACCGACCTCAACACCCGTGAAAGTTCGCTGGAGGACATCTTCGTCGAACTGGTCACCCAACCTGGCGAGGCCAAGGCATGAATCTGCGCGGCATCTGGGCGATATACCACTTTGAAATGGCGCGCTGGAACCGCACGCTATGGCAAAGCCTGGTCGCTCCGGTCATGACGACCACCCTGTACTTCGTGGTTTTTGGCGCCGCGATCGGCGGCCGCATGAGTGCGGTGGACGGTGTTTCCTACGGCGCCTTCATCGTGCCCGGACTGATCATGCTCACGGTCTTTACCCAGAGCCTGTCCAACGCCTCATTCGGCATCTACTTTCCGCAGTTTTCCGGCACCATTTACGAGATTCTCTCGGCCCCGCTCTCGCCCCTGGAGATCGTGGTCGGCTACGTCGGCGCCGCGGCAACCAAGTCGCTGATTCTCGGGGTGATCATCCTGCTCACCGGCTCCTGGTTTGTCACCCTCAACATCGAACATCCGGTGGCGATGGCGCTGTACCTGCTCCTGATCAGCCTGACCTTCAGCCTGTTCGGGTTCATCATCGGCATCTGGGCACAGAACTTCGAGCAGTTGCAATTCTTCCCCATGCTGGTGGTCACGCCGCTGACCTTCCTGGGCGGCGCGTTCTACTCCATCGACATGCTGCCGCAGAGCTGGCAGACCGTCGCGCTGTTCAACCCGGTGGTTTACCTGATCAGCGGTTTTCGCTGGTGCTTTTATGGCACCGGTGACGTCAATATCGAAATCAGCCTGCTGTGCACCACCCTCTTCCTGCTTGGCGGGCTACTGTGGGTGCGCTGGATCTTCCGAACCGGTTACCGGTTAAAACAGTGAGTACGCCTGCATGACCATTGAAGCCTGGGTCGCCACCGGAATCGTCGTTCTCTGTTTTGCCGGGCTGGCCTGGGGCCGCATCCAGCCGTATCTGGTCCTGCTGGCCGGGCTGACCCTGCTGCTGGTGCTCGGCATCCTGCAACCCGCCGCTGCCCTTGCGGGCTTCGGCAACCCCGGCATTACCACCATCGGCGCCCTGTACGTGGTTGTCGCTGGCCTGCGCCAGACCGGCGGCCTGACCCTGTTCGCGCGCAGTGCACTGGGCCGCCCCAAAACGGTGAGCCAGGCCCGGTTGCGACTGATGACGCCGGTGATGGGAGCCAGTGCCTTCATGAACAATACCCCCGTGGTCGCCATGCTGATCCCGGCAGTGACGGAATGGGCACGTGCACTGCGCCTGTCGCCGACCCAGCTGCTCATCCCCCTGTCCTATTTCGCCATTCTTGGCGGCCTGTGCACGATGATCGGCACCAGTACCAACCTGGTGGTCAATGGCCTGTGGATGGAAGCCGGCAACCCGGCACTGACGCTGTTCGAGATCACCCCCCTGGGGCTGGTCTGCGCTGTCGTCGGCTCCATCGGCCTGCTGCTGATGTCTCCCTGGCTACTCCCCAACCGCGGCAGCGGCGATTCCGCTCTGCGCAACCCGCGCGAGTACGCGGTGGAAATGGTGGTGTCCGCCAGCGGCCCGCTGCCAGGCCAGACCATCGAGAAGGCCGGTCTGCGCCACCTGCCACAACTCTACCTGCTGGAGATTTCCCGGCAGGGGAACACCCTGCCCATGGTCAGCCCGACCGAAGTCCTGCAAGCCAATGACCAGCTGGTATTTGTGGGCGTGCTGGACTCGGTCATCGACCTGCAACGCACGCCAGGTCTGGAGGTGGCCACCAATCAGGTCTTCAAGCTGGACTCCGACCGCTCCGCCCGCATCCTGGCCGAAGCGGTGGTCGCACCGGAGTGCGCCGTTGCCGGCAAGTCCATTCGCGAAGGCCGTTTTCGCACCCGCTACAACGCCGCGATCATCGCGGTCTCGCGCAACGGCGAACGCCTGCGCCAGCGCATCGGTGACATCGTGCTGCAACCGGGTGACGCGCTGCTGGTGGAGTGCATGCCCTCCTTCGTGGTGAGCATGCGCAACTCGCGCGATTTTTTCCTGGTCTCGCAGATCGACGGCGCGGCGCCACCCAACCGCGACCGTGTCGGTGTCGCCATTGCCATCCTGCTGGGCATGGTCGTCTCTGCCGGAACGGGGTTGCTGAGCATGCTGGAAGCCTCCATGGTTGCCGCCGGCCTGATGATCGCGACCCGGTGCTGCAGCCAGCGCGCGGCGCTTGCCCAGATCGACTTCCCTTTGCTGCTCACCATCGGTGCAGCCTTCGGTCTGGGGCGCGCCCTGCAGGAAACCGGCGCCGCCACCGCCCTGGCGCACGCCCTGCTCGGGCTGGTCGGTGAACACCCCTGGCTGGCGCTGGCAGCCATTGCGGTCACCGTGTCATTGCTCACCGAGTTCGTGACCAACAATGCCGCTGCAGTAATCGGGTTTCCCATTGCCATCGCGGCCGCCGACCAGCTGGGAGTCAACCCGATGCCGTTCATCATGGTCCTGATGATTGCCGCCTCGGCCAGTTTCGCCACACCACTGGGTTATCAGACCAACCTGATGGTCTACGGCGCGGGGCGCTACACCCTCAGCGAGTTCATGCGCATCGGTGTTCCGATGAATGCCCTGGTTGCGATGGTGGCCGTGGTCACGGCGCCGTTGATCTGGCCCTTCTGAATGGCGGCATTGGCAAAAAAAACGGCACCGAAGTGCCGTTTTCCGGAATGGGCGTTTGCGCTCAGAAGCGGAAACCGACCTGCAGTCCGCCGTTGTAGCCGCGTGACTCCAGCTCGGAATCATTGCTGTACATCATGAAGCCGGTGTTGATCGAAATGCTGCCGAGCAGCGAATCTTCATCGGCAAACAGCTTGCCGACACGCCAGCGGATATCGATTCCGTAGGAAAACGTTGCCGCATCCACTTCCTCGATCTGATCCGGGCCGTTGGTCGAGTCCCCATCGGTTTCCACCGGCATCGACAGCGTCATTTGCGAAGCACCGATCGGGAAAACCGCATCGACCCAGCTCAGCACTTCCGCGCGCGGAATCAGATACAGACCAATGAACTCCTGAATCTCGTTGGTGTTGTCGGTATAGCCGCCATCTTCGCTGAACGCGGCGGTGTCACCCGGGAACGCGCTGCGCAGCTCCAGCGCAAAGCTCTCGTTCAGCCACACACCGACATGCGCAAGGATGGCATCACCACTGGCCTCGGTACGGACCTTGCGCTTGACGGAGTCCGGACGCGAGTTGGTGCTCTCCGGCAGATCAACCGCACGATCGACTGATGAATCCAGATACAGGTAGTTTGCCCCGCCATAGATATCCAGCTCCAGAGCGGCCGCCTGACCCGCCCAACCGGCCCCTGCAAGGCACGCACCCAGACACATTACTTTTTTCACGGTTGTCATCCCTGTTGGTCTCCCCAAAACAATTATCTGCCCGGACGCAGTTGGCACCGTGTCCGGTTTGTCGTCAATATATCCGCAATGATGACAAGAAACCCGGCCTGCGCGCCAGTCCCATGCATCCACCGCTGAATTTCTGCCACGTCTGTGGCGCTTCACTGCAGCAGCGTACGCCACCTGGCGACCAGTTTCCGCGAGCCGTCTGCGACGCCTGCGGGCATGTCCATTATGTGAACCCCAAGGTCGTCACCGGGTGTATTCCCGAATGGGAAGGCAAGATTCTGCTGTGCAAGCGCGGCATCGAACCGCGTCTCGGGCACTGGACCCTCCCCGCCGGTTTTCTGGAAATGGGCGAATCCTGCAGCACCGGTGCTGCGCGCGAAACGGTGGAAGAAGCCTGCGCCGATGTCGAAATGGGCGAACTTTTCAGCTTCATCAATGTTCTTTACATAGGCCAGATTCATCTGTTCTACCGCGCACGCATGCGCTCACCCGACTTCGCAACCACCCCGGAGAGCACCGAGGTCATGCTGGTCGACGAGCAGGATATACCTTGGGATGACCTGGCTTTCGCGACGGTACGGTACACGCTGCGGCGGTATTTCGAAGACCGCGCCGCAGGTCAATTCGGATTCCACACCGCCGACTTCACGCACTTCCCGGGACGCGTCTGAACTGACGGCATTTGCGACCGAAGTTACAATTTCCGGATTGCCTTTTACGGATACCTAGCATGGCCTTTGTTGTTACCGAGAACTGCATCAAGTGCAAGTACACCGACTGCGTTGAAGTCTGCCCCGTCGACTGTTTCCACGAAGGTCCCAACTTCCTGGTCATCGACCCGGAAGAATGCATCGACTGCACCTTGTGCGAACCCGAGTGCCCGGCCGAGGCGATTTACGCCGAGGACGACCTGCCGGCTGACCAGGCGCACTTTCTCGAACTGAACGCCGAGCTGACCAAGGCCTGGCCGGTCATCAACGAGCGCAAGGAACCACCTGCGGACGCTACCGACTGGGATGGCAAGCCCGGCAAGCTGGATCTACTGGAACGCTAACAATCACCACCTTCGGGGAGACAACAATGCAAGGTCTGATGATGAACATGCCGCTGACGATCAATTCGTTGATGCGGCATGCAATGCGCAACCACGCCTCCGTGGAAATCGTCTCGGTGACTGCGGACAACCCGCGGCACCGGACAACGGTGGGCGCTGCGCTGAAGCGCTCCGCCAGGCTCGCCAATGCCCTCGCCAAACGCGGCATCGGCATCGGCGACCGCGTGGGCACGCTGGCGTGGAACGACTATCGCCACTACGAGTGTTATTACGGCATCTCCTGCATGGGAGCGGTGCTGCACACCATCAACCCGCGCCTGCACCCCGAACAACTGGCGTACATCCTCAACCATGCCGAGGACAAATGGCTGCTCATCGACCCGGCCTTCGTTCCCCTGCTGGGGGCGGTGCGTGGCAAGGTCCCGCATTTGCAGGGTGCCATCGTGCTGTGCCCGGCCGACGCGCTGCCGGAGGTGGATGTCGGCATCGAGTTGCAATCCTACGAGGCCCTCCTCGCCGAAGAGCCCGACACCTTCGACTGGCCCGAATTCGAGGAGAACACGGCCAGCTCGCTGTGCTACACCTCGGGGACTACCGGCAACCCCAAGGGCGTGCTGTACTCGCACCGCTCGACGGTGCTGCACGCGATTGCCTCCGCCGCCAAGGATGTGCTGTGCATCGGCGCGACTGACGCCATCCTGCCCGTGGTTCCCATGTTTCATGTCAACGCATGGAGCATTCCGTACACCACCGCCATGGTTGGCGCCAAGCTGGTTTTCCCCGGGCCCAAGATGGGCGACGGCGAAACCCTGCAATCGCTGATGGAGAACGAGCAGGTCACCATCGCAGCAGGTGTCCCCACGGTCTGGCTCGGCTTGCTGAATTACCTCAAGGCCAGTGGCAAGCGCATCGACAGCGTGGAGCGCATGGTGGTCGGCGGCTCGGCTTGCCCGCCATCCCTGATGAAGGCTTTCCTGAAGGATTATCAGGCCGAAATCGTCCATGCCTGGGGCATGACCGAAATGAGCCCCATCGGCACCGTCAGCCGTCCCGTGGGCGGCATGGAAGCGCTCTCCGAAGAGGACCAATGGGCCTGGCGCGTCAAGCAGGGTCGCACCGTGTTCCCGGTCGAAATGAGCATTTTCGATGAAGACGGCAATGAACTGCCCTGGGATGGAAAGTCCTTCGGCGCGCTGAAAGTGCGCGGCCCGTGGATCATCGGCGAATACTACAAGCGTCCCGATGTGCAGACGCTTGATGAGGAAGGCTGGTTCGACACCGGCGATGTCGCGACCATCGACCCGCAGGGCTTCATGCAGATCACCGACCGGACCAAGGACGTGATCAAATCTGGCGGGGAATGGATCAGCTCCATCGACCTGGAAAACGTGGCCATGGCGCACCCCGAGGTGGCCGAAGCCGCGGTCATCGGGCTGGCGCACCCGAAATGGGATGAGCGCCCTTTGCTGGTCGTCGTACGCGCTGCGGAGTCGGCACTCACGGCGGAAGATCTGCTCGCCTGGTTTGACGGCAAGATTGCCAAATGGTGGACACCGAATGCCGTGGAGTTCGTTGACGAACTGCCGCACGGCGCCACCGGCAAGGTTCAGAAGATGACGCTGCGGGAGAAATACGACGGTTTCGTCTTCCCGGATGCCTGAAGACCGCCCCCGCATCAGCATCACCGACTGGTTGATGCTGGTGCTGGCCGTGGTTTCCATTGGCCTGCTGGCCTGGGAAACCTGGGGACAGGTCGATGCGCCCATGCGCGAACTGATCCTGCAGATTGACCTGGCCATCTGCGGCATATTCGCTGCGGAGTTTGCACTGCGGGCCTCACGAACCGAGGATCGCATCGGCTTCGTGACCCGCAACTGGTACGAGGTGGTCGGGATGATCCCGGCCGCCCATCCCGCCATTCGCGGTTTCCGGCTGTTTCGGGTCATCCGCATTCTCATTCTGCTTGGGCGCTTCGGCAACACCGTGAACCGCGTCTACGGCGCGGGCACTTTCAACCGCTGGCTGCAGCGCGGCCGCATGCACATCGTGCGCTTCTTCAGCGGGGCCATCACCGTTAGCGTGCTGGATGAAGTTGCCGCGGTACTGGTCAAGGGCCAGTACACCCGCAACATCGCCCGCGCACTGGAAGAAAACCGGCGCCCCCTGAAGGAAATGCTGGGTGAAAAGCTGCGGAACGACCCCGAACTCAAGCGCTTCGCCCGGCTACCCTTTTATGGGGCGATGGTGGACACGGCCGTTGCTGCCAGCCTGCGGATCGCCCACGAAGCCCTGACCGACCCGCGCACGGATGAACTGATTGCCGATGCCTTGCGCGAAAACCTCAACCAGCTCCGCGATGCCGTCCGCACGGCAGATGCGCATCGGCATCACGAAGCCAGCCTGCCGGACCGCCCCCTGGATGAGCCGGACAACGCGGCACCCTCCTCGGCTCCGGCAGAATCCCCCTCCTCTCAGCGGTAACTCCCACAGTGCGTCTCATCAATCGTCTGTTCCATGTCGGCACTTCCCTCGCCTCCAGCAGCCTTGCCGGCTGGCGGGGAACCGCCTCCTTTCGCCCGGCAGAGCAGCAACCCGAAAAGCCCATCGTCCTGTACGAGTACGAGGCCTGCCCCTTTTGCCGCCTGGTTCGGGAAACCCTGACCGAGCTGGATCTGGATGCGGAAATTCGGCCCTGCCCCCGGGGCGGCCAGCGCTTTCGGGCCGAAGCCCGGGAAATCGGCGGCCGGATGCAGTTCCCGCTGATGGTGGACCCGAATACCCGCACCGTCATTCAGGACTCCCGCAAGATCATTGCCTACCTCTACGCCACCTATTGCGAGCGGAACCCGCCGCGCCCCGCGCTGGGTGAAAATCTCGACAACCTGCGCTCGCAACTGGGCACGCTCCCGAGGCCACTGCGCGGTATCCGGTCCACCGCCGACCGCGCGCCGGCCCAGGCACTGGTGCTGTACAGCTTTGAATCCAGCCCCTACTCGCGGCTGGTTCGCGAAAAGCTCTGCGAACTGGAAATTCCCTATGTGCTGAAGAACACCGGCAAGGCCAAGTGGAAGGACATGGGACCACCCGAAATGCGTGCATCGCTGTTTCCCGGCGAACCGGTGGCCGGGAGAAACCGGCAGGAGCTGCTCGCGCGCACGGGCAAGGTTCAGCTGCCCTACCTCATCGACCCGAATACCGGCACCGAGATGTTCGAGTCGGAGGCCATCTGCGCGTACCTCGACACCACCTACGGCGCCCGCTGAGGCTTGAGCCTCACGTCACCTGACCTGGAGACCCACACATGACCAAACGTATCAGCCTTCTGCTCGCTCTGGGCACCCTGCTGAGCGCCTGCGATCAGCAGCCCCGCCTCGCCGCTGAAGCGGGTGCGAACGCCGCCGGGTACACCGCACCCACGGCGACCACCATCGAGCGCAATGCGCAGGTCAAGGAAAATCTGCCCTTCGAAGACACGACGGACTTCGATAACGCCCGGCGCGGTCTGATTGCCAGCATGGACCCGCTGACCATCCGCCGCGAGGACGGCACGGTCATCTGGGATCAGGCCCGGTACGCCTTCACCAGCCAGGACGCAGCCGACAGCAGTAACCCCAGCCTCTGGCGCCAGGCCCAGCTGAACGCCATCCACGGGTTGTTCAAGGTCACGGAGCGGGTCTACCAGCTGCGCGGCTTTGACCTGGCCAACATGACACTGATCCAGGGCGACACCGGCTGGATCATCGTGGACCCGCTGACCACGCGTGAAACCGCCGCCGCAGCCTGGCAGTTTGCGCTCAAGCACCTCGAAGACCTGCCGATCCGGGCGATTCTGTTCACCCACAGTCACATTGATCACTTTGGCGGCGTGAACGGCATCGTCACGCCGGAGCGCATCGCCGCAGAAGGCATCCGGGTCATCGCCCCGGTGGGTTTTTTCGAGGAGGCGACCAGCGAGAACGTGATGGCCGGTGTGGCGATGCAGCGCCGTGCCTCCTACCAGTATGGGCGCAGCCTGCCGCGGGATGAACGGGGCCACATTGACCTGGGCCTGGGCAAGGAAGTGCCCTTCGGCGGCAACATGGGCATTACCGCACCGACCGAACTCATCGACCGCACCCCACAACGACTGACCATCGACGGGCTGGAATTCGTGTTTCAGAACACCCCCGGTTCCGAGGCCCCGGCGGAGTTCACCTTTTACCTGCCCGAACTCAAGGCGTTCTGTGGTGCCGAGGTGGTCTCCCACAACATGCACAACGTCTACACGTTGCGCGGCGCAAAGGTGCGCGACGCCCTGCGCTGGAGCGACTATATCCACGAAATCACGACGTTGTTTGGCGAGGCCGAAATCTACTTCGGCTCACACCACTGGCCGATCTGGGGCCAGCAGAACGTCCGCGACTTCCTGACCGGGCAGCGGGATATCTACAAGTACATCCACGACCAGACCGTGCGCATGGCCAACCTCGGCTACACGCCGCGGGAAATTGCCGAAGAGCTGGAACTGCCCCCGTCATTGAGCCGCGTATTCGCGAACCGGGGCTATTACGGCACGGTCAAGCACAATGCCAAGGCGGTCTACCAGTTCTATTTCGGCTGGTACGACGCCAACCCCGCCAACCTTGACCCCCTTCCTCCCCAGGCCGCCGGGACAAAATATGTCACCGCCATGGGTGGAGCGGACGCGGTCATGGAAAAGGCACAGGCGGCATTCGACAAGGGCGAATACCGGTGGACCGCAGAACTCTTGAGCCACCTGGTTTTCGCCGAACCCGATCACACCGCAGGCCGGGGCCTGCTGGCGAAGACCTACGACCAGCTTGGTTACCAGGCCGAATCCGGCCCGTGGCGCGATGTCTACCTCAGTGGCGCGTATGAACTGCGGCATGGCGACCCTGAACACGGCTCCGACATGGCATCGGCACTGGACCTGCTGCGCGCCATCCCGCTACACAAGTTCTTCGAGTCCATGGCGGCCCGCCTGAATGGCCCCAAGGCCGTGGGCAAGGACATGTCGGTGAACTTCGTCTTCCCCGACCGCGGACAGGGTTATCACCTGTGGCTCGAGAATGCCGTGCTGCACAGTGAACCCCTCACGAACCAGGATGCAGATGTCACCCTCACACTGACACACGAACTGTTCCTGCAGATGGCCATTGGCCAGGCGGGAATCAAGGAAACCCTGTTCGGTGACGAACTGGAAATCGACGGCAGCAAGGTCGCCATGGTGCGGTTCTTCAGCCTCTTCGACAAACCCGATGGCCGCTTCCCGATCGTGACGCCCTGAACGCACCGCATCCCACCTGCACACTGATGGCATACACATGACCCGCACCGTTCTGATCACCGGCTGCTCCAGCGGGATCGGCCACGCCCTGGCCCTGGCCTTTCGGGAACAGGGCGATCAGGTGATCGCAACCGCGCGCCAGCCGCAGGCACTGTCCGCACTGGCGGATGCCGGCTGCACCACCCTCGGCCTGGACGTCAATTCCGCAGCCAGCCGCGAATCGCTGCGGACCGCACTCGCGCAGTCAGGGACTTCCAAGATCGACATGCTGGTGAACAATGCCGGCATCTCCGCCATGGGGCCGCTGCTGGAACTCCCGGCCGACAAGCTCCAGGGACAGTTCGCAACCAACGTGATCGCCCCGGTGCTGATGGTGCAGAGCCTGTTTCCACTGCTCGAAGTCAGCGGCAACCCACGCATCGTCAACATTGGCAGCGTGTCCGGCATTCTCACCACCCCCTTCGCCGGGGCCTACTGCGCCAGCAAGGCCGCACTGCACAGCCTCGACGAGGCCCTGCGCATGGAATTGAAGCCGCTGGGCGTGCAGGTCGTCACGGTGCAGCCAGGGGCCATCCAGTCCCACTTCGGGGATGCCGCGGCCGCCGGAGTGACCGCCTGGCTGGGCGCCGAATCCCGCTACGCCGCGATCCGCGACGGCATCATGGCCCGGGCCGGTGCCTCACAGGTCGGTGCTACACCCACCTTGGAATTTGCCCGCAAAGTTGTCGCCGCATTGAACGCCCCCAATCCACCGGCCATCCTGCGCGTCGGCCACGGCAGCCGAGCCCTGCCCTGGATGCAACGGCTGCTGCCCCGTGCGGTGCGGAACCGCATCCTGAGTCGTCGATTCGGGCTCACGGCACTCACGCCATGACCATGAAAAAAGCCCCGGCAAGGCGGGGCTTTTTCTTTATCTGATGGACACCGCCTCTTAGAAGGGCAGGTCATCATCTTCGTAGTTGGCGGCTGGCGGTTGTGCCGCCGCCGGCGCTTGCGGACGCTGTGCAGGCTCGGATTGACCGCCCCCGGAACGCTCGCCGCCGCCCCATGAACCCCCACCCTGGGAACCCCCGCCCTGGCCGCCGCCCTCGCCCCGACCACCGAGCATCTGCATCTCGTTGGCGACGATTTCAGTGGTGTAGCGATCCTGACCGTCCTGGCCCTGCCACTTGCGTGTGCGCAGGCTGCCTTCCACGTAGACCTGACTTCCCTTGCGCAGGTACTGGGCAGCGATTTCCCCCAGACGTCCAAAAAACACCACGTTGTGCCATTCGGTGCGCTCCTGGTTTTCCCCGGTTGCCTTGTCGCGCCAGCTCTCCGAAGTCGCGATGCGGATATTGCAGACCGTGGAGCCGTTGTTGGTGGTGCGTGATTCCGGGGCGGCACCAAGATTACCTACCAGGATGACTTTGTTAATGCCGCGTGCCATATCGTATTTCTCTTCTCAGGTTCATCAATTGTATGCGTATAAAACGGGATTCCCGGAACCAGCCGGACACCGTTTCACCTTACGGTGGTGATCAGGCGGGGGCGTCGCTGGACACCGGTTCCGCGACCGTGGCATGGGAGGATACAGCCAATACCACCAGCGGGATGGTTGCCAGCGCGCCCGTCACCAGCATCGTGGTGTGGAAGGACGCATGGGCCTGCATCACGCCAGCATAACCGGCACCTGCGAACATGCCGAAAAACTGCGCCGTGCTGAACATGCCCATGATCCGCCCGCGACGCCGCGGCCCGACCAGCCGGCTCAACAGCGACGGCAGGCTGGCCTCCAGGAAGTTGAAAGCGGCGAAATATGCGCACAGCACCACGGCAAAACCAGCCGTAGGCACCCAGCCCAACAACGCCAGCGAAACGGCCATCAGCCCGAACGCCCAGGGTAATGCCTGCCACTGCATCCCACGCACCTCGACCACCCGCAGCAAGGGAAAGACCAGCACGATGGACACCGCAACTACCGGCAGCCAGATGCGCCATTGCAGCTGAGTGGCCATGGCGGATTGCTCCTGCAATTGCAGCGGAACGCCGACGAAGATGCAGGCGAGCACCGCATGCAGTACCGCAACGGAGAGCATCAACCCCCACACCCCGGCGGGGATACCGTGCTCCGGTGGGCTCTGCGTGGGGTCAGGTGACGGCGGCAGCAGGGCGACCAGCAGCATGGCCACGATGCCAAAGGCTGCTGCCAGCCAGAACAGGCCGGGCACACCGGTCCAGATCATCAGCGCCGGCCCGAGCAGCAGCGCCAGCATGAAGGCGACACCAATGCTGACACCGACAATCGCCAGGCCGATGGCGCGAACGGATTCACTCAGCAGTTCGGTCAGCAACGCGGTCGACGTTGCGGCGATGGCTCCCCCCCCCTGCAGCAGACGCCCGGCAATCAGACCTTCAATGCTGCTGGCCAGTGCTGCCACCGCGCTGCCGGCGATAAAAATCATCAGCCCGCCGACAATGACCGGCCGGCGCCCGATGTGATCGCTCAACCAGCCCAGCGGAATCTGCAGTGCGGCCTGCGTCAGCCCGTAGATGCCAACCGCCAGACCAACGGCCAGACCCGGTTGTCCGGCAAGCTCCAGCGCCCAGGGCGAAAGCACGGGCAAAACCATGAACAGCCCGAGCATGCGGGCAAGCAGCATCAACGAGAGAATCAGGGTGGCACGCCGCTCTGACGCGGACATCTTGGGGGTGCGGGCAGCAGTCAATTCAGGAGTTCGTCGCGTGGAGTGAAAGGGTCCGTCCGGCTTTCCGGCCCCGCCATGGCGGCGTGGGGCAGTCAGGATGCGGTACTTTCCGGACACACCGTATAGTACCAAGTTCGCTGCAATTTCTTGGTCCTGTCTCCGGATGAAAACCATCAGCGTGCGCGGAGCACGCACCCACAACCTGCGCAACCTCAATGTCGACCTGCCCCGCGACAAGCTGATCGTGGTGACAGGCCTCTCCGGCTCCGGCAAGAGTTCGCTGGCATTCGACACCATCTACGCCGAGGGACAGCGGCGCTATGTCGAGTCCCTTTCGGCCTACGCCCGGCAGTTCCTGTCGATGATGGACAAGCCCGATGTCGACAGCATCGAAGGTCTATCGCCGGCAATTTCCATCGAGCAGAAGTCGACCAGCCACAACCCCCGCTCAACCGTTGGCACCGTCACCGAGATTCACGACTACCTGCGCCTGCTGTACGCGCGTGTCGGGGTCCCGCATTGCCCCGACCATGACATCGCACTGGCGGCGAAAACGGTGAGCCAGATGGTGGATGCCGTCCTCGCGCTCCCCGAAGACAGCGCGTGGATGCTGCTATCCCCGGTGATCCGTGGCCGCAAGGGTGAGCATCGGCAGATGCTCGAGCAGTTCCGCGCGGAGGGCTTCATCCGCGTTCGCATCGATGGCGCGCTGCACGAACTCGACGACCTGCCCGCGCTGAACCCCAAGACCAAGCACGATATCGACATTGTCGTGGATCGTTTCAAGGTCCGCCCGGATCAGGCTCAGCGCCTGGCGGAGAGCTTTGAAACCACGCTGCGGCTCGCCGAAGGCCTGGCCATCGTAGCACCGTGGAAGGCCGACTCCGATGCCGACGAGATGGTGTTCTCGGCGCGCTTCGCCTGTCCCGAGTGCGGGTTCACACTGTCCGAGCTCGAGCCCCGGCTGTTTTCCTTCAACAGCCCGCACGGCGCCTGTCCGACCTGTGACGGCCTGGGCACGACATCCGTCTTCGATGCCGACCGCATTGTCACCAGCCCCGAAAAGTCGCTGGCCGAGGGTGCGATTCGCGGCTGGGACCGACGCAATCCCTATTACTTTGCCCTGCTCAACGGGCTGGCGGAGCATTACGGCATCGACCTGGAAATGCCGTTCCGCGACCTGCCCGAGGAACATCGTCAGGTCGTGCTGCAAGGCAGCGGCCGCACCGCGATCCGCTTCGAGTACCCCGACATGAAGGGCCGCATGAAGGTGCGCAAACACACCTTCGAAGGCATTGTCCCCAACCTGGAGCGCCGCTACCGGGAAACCGAATCCGACGCCGTGCGCGAAGAACTGGCCCGCTACCGCAGCGACAAGTCCTGCGAGGCCTGTTCCGGAAGCCGGCTCAATCGCGCTGCCTCGTCGGTCCATGTCGGGCACTCCACCCTGCCCTACATCACCCGGCTGTCGATCCGCGACGCCGTGCACCACTTCGAAACCCTGGACCTGCCCGGGCAGCAGGGCGAGATCGCGCTGCGCATCCTCAAGGAAATCTCACTGCGCCTGTCCTTTCTCAACAACGTCGGCCTGGACTACCTGACCCTGGACCGTTCCGCCGAAACCCTGTCCGGCGGCGAAGCCCAGCGCATCCGGCTGGCCAGCCAGATCGGCGCCGGCCTGGTTGGCGTGCTGTACGTGCTGGATGAGCCCTCGATCGGCTTGCACCAGCGCGACAACCAGCGTCTGATCGACACACTGGTTCACCTGCGTGATCTCGGCAATACCGTGCTTGTGGTCGAGCACGACGAAGACGCCATCCGGCATGCAGACCATGTGCTGGACATCGGGCCCGGAGCCGGCGTGCATGGGGGCCAGGTTGTCGCCGAGGGCACACCGGACGAGGTCATGAATCATCCCGAATCGATGACCGGCCAGTACATGAGCGGCAAACGCCGCATCGCGATTCCGCCAACCCGCCACGAACCCCATGGCGAACGCATGCTGCAGATCGATGGCGCCAGCGGCAACAACCTGAAAGATGTCGATGTGGAAATTCCGCTGGGTTGTTTCATCTGCGTAACCGGAGTCTCCGGCAGCGGTAAATCGACGCTGATCAACGACACCCTCTACCCGCTGGCAGCCCGCGAACTCAATCGCGCAGGGCTACCGCATGCACCGCTCAAGGCCATCCGCGGTCTGGGGCAACTGGACAAGGTGATTGGCATTGATCAGAGCCCGATCGGGCGCACCCCGCGTTCGAACCCGGCCACCTACATCGGCCTGTTCACCGGTGTTCGTGAGCTCTTTGCCGGGGTACCCGAGTCGCGCGCGCGGGGCTATACGCCAGGCCGGTTCTCTTTCAACGTCAAGGGCGGGCGCTGTGAAGCCTGCCAGGGCGACGGCCTGATCAAGGTCGAAATGCACTTCCTGCCGGATGTGTACGTCATGTGCGAGGTCTGCGAGGGCCGCCGCTACAACCGGGAAACCCTGGACATCCGCTACAAGGGACGCACCATTTCCGAAGTGCTGAACATGACCGTCGAGGACGCGGTCGAATTTTTCAGTGCGGTGCCACCGCTCAAGCGCAAGCTGTCGACGCTGATGGATGTCGGCCTGTCCTACATCACCCTGGGCCAGAGTGCGACCACCCTATCCGGCGGGGAGGCACAGCGCGTCAAACTGGCCAAGGAGCTGTCACGGCGTGATACCGGGCAGACCCTGTACATCCTGGATGAACCGACCACGGGCCTGCATTTCTATGATGTGGACCAGCTGCTGCAGGTCTTGCACCGGCTGCGTGACCACGGCAATACCGTGGTGGTCATCGAACACAATCTGGATGTGATCAAGACCGCCGACTGGATCATCGATCTGGGACCGGAAGGCGGCGCGGGTGGCGGCACCATCGTCGCAACGGGAACACCGGAGGATGTCGCTGCGAACCCGGCTTCGCATACCGGGCGATATCTGGGGCCCATCCTGGAGCGGGGCTACTAGGCCGCCCATAAAAAAGGCCGACCCCGGAAGAGATCGGCCTTCGACAGCTTGGTACGGGCTTCGTACCAGGGAGACAAGTTCTCTAAAGCAAAGCCCGTGCCAGTTTTCGAATAATGTTCAGAGCCGCGCGGCCAGTTCGGCCGCTTCGGCAATCGCGCGCTTCGCGTCCAGCTCCGCTGCCAACTTGGCACCGCCGATAACATGCGGTTTCAGGCCAAGATTTTCCAGCTCACCGGCCAGTTCGGTGCGGGACTCCTGGCCGGCACAAATCACCACATTGTCGACCGGGAGCAACTGGGGCTGTCCATCGACAACGATGTGCAGGCCCTGGTCATCGATCTTTTCGTATTCCACCCCGGGCAGCATGGTGACGCCCTTCTTCTGCAGCGACAGGCGGTGTGCCCAACCGGTTGTTTTGCCCAGACGTTTGCCCACCCGCTCGTTCTTGCGCTGGAGCAACCAGACCTCGCGAGGCGAGGGGTCTTCCTCGGCCTCGACCAGCCCACCCGGGTGCGCCAGCTCCATGTCGATGCCCCACTCCCGGGCATAGGCCTTCACATCCGTCGCCGGCGAGTGATCATGAGTCAGGAACTCCGACACATCAAAGCCGATCCCCCCGGCGCCAATCACGGCCACCTTGCCCCCGACCGGCGCCCCATTCAGCAGCACGTCGATGTAGCTCAGCACCTTGGGGTGCTCGACGCCCGGAATGCGTGGCGTCCGCGGGGTCACGCCGGTAGCCAGAATGATTTCATCAAAACCGGTGAGCTGGTCCGCACCCACCCGGGCACCGAGCTTCAGATCCACACCGGTCAGTTCGATGCGCTTGGCGAAGTAGCGCAGCGTTTCGTAGAACTCTTCCTTGCCGGGTACGCGCTTGGCGATGTTGAACTGCCCGCCAATCTCCTTGGCCTCGTCAAACAGGGTCACGCGATGTCCCCGCTCCGCCAGGACGGTCGCCGCCTCCAGCCCGGCCGGGCCGGCACCGACAACGGCAATCTGCTTGCGACTGCGGCTGGGGTAAAAGTTCAGCGTGGTTTCATGACAGGCCCGCGGGTTGACCAGGCAGCTCGCCCGCTTCAGCTGGAAAGTGTGATCCAGACACGCCTGATTGCAGGCGATGCAGGTGTTGATTTCATCGGCACGATCACCGGCCGCCTTGTTGACGAATTCCGGATCTGCCAGGAACGGACGCGCCATCGACACCATGTCGGCCATGCCGTCTGCCAGCACCTGTTCGGCCACCTCCGGCGTGTTGATGCGGTTGGTCGTGCACAGCGGGATGTTGACCTCACCCATCATCTTTTTGGTGACCCAGGCAAAGCCGGCCCGTGGCACACGGGTGGCAATAGTCGGCACCCGCGCTTCATGCCAGCCGATCCCGGTATTGATGATCGTCGCTCCGGCGGCTTCAACCCCCTTCGCCAGCGCCACGATTTCTTCCCAGCTCGCACCACCTTCCACCAGGTCAAGCATCGACAGGCGATAAATGATGATGAAGTCGGGGCCGACGGCCTCGCGCATCCGCGAGATGATTTCCAGCGGCAGGCGATGGCGATTGGCCACGTTGCCACCCCAGTCGTCATCGCGGTGGTTGGTTCGGTTGACCGTGAACTGGTTGATGAAATAGCCCTCGGAGCCCATCACCTCTACACCGTCGTAGCCGGCCTCGCGCGCCAGGCTGGCGCAGCGGATGTAGTCGCGTATCTGTTTTTCCACCCCGGAGCTCGACAGCCCGCGCGGCTTGAACGGGGTAATCGGGCTTTTGCTCGCGGAAGCGGATACGGAAAACGGGTGGTACCCGTAACGCCCCGAGTGCAGGATCTGCATCGCGATCTTGCCCCCTTCCTTGTGCACAGCGCGCGTGATCAACCGGTGCGGCAGAACATGAACACGGTTCGACAGTTCACCGGCCAGCGGCGATACCCAGCCGTTGCGGTTCGGCGCGATGCCTCCGGTAACGATCAGCCCCACCCCACCGCGGGCACGCTCGGCAAAGTACGCCGCCAGCTTGGGGTAGTTCCAGAAGAAGTCTTCCAGACCGGTATGCATCGACCCCATCAGGACACGGTTCTTCAGCGTGGTAAACCCCAGGTCCAGGGGTTTGAGCATATGCGGATAAGGGTTTTGGCTCACGTCAATGTCCTCGGTAAAAAGATGGTCTGTCGGCCGGTGCCGTTTCAGGCGGCACGCGAACGGGACTTCGGACTGCAATACATGTCAATTCGGGCACGGAACACCGCGGTG
>JBFHON010000003.1:0-26201 GCA_041593295.1 Oceanococcaceae bacterium
CGGCACTGCACAACGCGGAGTACAGCAGCGGCCGGAAAGGCGCCGCGCGCAACACACTGAGGACATCGCCAGCCATGGCCGAAACCCGCAGCGGCCGGGCTGCTGGCGCGGCAAGTCCGGCAATCCGCCGATGCGTACCCAGCGCACATACCAGCACCCCCAGAACCGCCACCACCGCACAGAACAGACCGAATGCCGGCCAGGCATCGGCGACCAGCCGCCCATCGCTGCCATCAGGGCGCTCGCCGAAAAACACGGTGTAGCCGAGCACCGCCACGGTGAGCCCGGCCAGCCAGCCAAACAGAAAGCGCACGCCGACGATTTCCGTGCGCTCGTCATAGTCCGCGGTCAGCTCCGGCAGCATGGCATTGCTGGGCACCGCGTACAGGGTCATGCCCTGGCGTGCCAGCACCGCAAATCCCAGCAGCCAGCCAAACAGCTGGGCCTGGCTCAGGCCCTCCGGCGGCATCACCAGTGCCACCAGCGCCCCGCCCAAAGGCAATACGCTCAGGTACATCCACGGGTGGCGCCGGCCCCAGCGGCTGCGGGTGCGGTCGGAAAGCGCCCCGAGCATCGGGTCGGATACCGCGTCCAGGCACAGGGCGACAAAGATCGCCAGACCGGCCAGCCCCCCGGACAGGCCCAGTACCGAGTGGTAATAGAACAGCAGGAATATATTGAACAGCGTGTCCTTGGTGCCTTCGGCCAACGACCCCATCCCGTAGGCCACCCGCAGGCCCGTCGGCACCGGCCGCGTCATGCGAGGCTGATCCCGGCCTCTGCGGCCTGATCCTGCCCCCAGCGCCACAGCTCGCGCAGAATTTCGCGCTGCGGCTCATCCGCCTCGCGGCCCCGCACCTGGATCTGCTGCATGTAGCTTTCCAGACTCAAGCCGCCATTGGGGGCGAACTCCAGTTGCCGGCGGCACTCGCGCCGCCACTCGTCCCTCTCTGCCTCGCTCAGGGTCTGCGGCGCATGGCGGCCGCGGAAGCGGAACAGCAGCTCTTCCAGACGCGGGTCGTTGAAACTGCCGGCGAAATCGCCCAGATCTTCCAGCGGCGAGGCCAGTACGGCATCACAGCGCCGACGATCGCCCTCGGCCACAAAGCCGTCATACAGCCGGGCCTCGACATCCCGGTCGCCGAACTCGGGGCGCATGTCGACAATGGCCAGCAGCTTTTCCTGCAGCCGCGCAAGGTTGTCCTTGAGCACCACCCCGTGTTCCAGCGCGGTGTTCACGTCCAGCCCCGCACGCTCAGCCGCTTCGGCGCTGATCGTGCGCGGGTCCGCCAGAAACGGCGACCGGTTGACGGCGAGATTCTTCATGCGCGGCCGCTCCACATCCTCCGGCAGGTCAGCCTGGGGGGTGAAGATCCGCTCGGCCAGTTCTTCCGGGTCGAGTTCCATCCACGGCGCCAGCGGACCCCGCAGGTCCACACCCAGCCACTCGTTGCGGTTGCCCGGGTTCGGGCACACGGGCAACCACAGCGTCAGACAACGCAAACGCGCTGCGACCTTGCCACTCACATGCGCAAGCGGTTCCCCGGGCCGAATGAGGCCTTGCACCGTCTGCTTGTCGCGCATGCCCAGCACGTACTCGAACAACCGCGGCTGCTTCTCGCGCAGCAATTGCGCCAGCGCAATCGTTGCGGTGACGTCCCCCAGCGCATCGTGAGCTTTGGGCTGCGGCAGCTGGTTCGCGCGCGCCAGGTCTTCGAGCTTCAGACTGGGTTCACCATCCGGTCGGGACGGCCACTCGATGCCTTCCGGCCGCAGTGCAAAGGCCGCTCGCGCCAGCCCCAGAATGTCCCAGCGGCTGTTGCCATCCCGCCAGTGCCAGGCATAAGGGTCCTGAAAGTTTCGCCAGCACAGGTGCTGCACAAAGGTGTCGTCGAAATGACTCGAGTTGTAACCGACGATGCAGTTTCCGGGGCCGGCCAGCTCCTGCAGCAGGTTTTCGCAGAAGCGCCACTCGGGCAAGCCACGGTCGCGCGCGATCTGCGGGGTGATGCCGGTGACCAGACAGGCTTCGGGCTCGGGCAGCGGCCAGCCGGAGGGCTGGCAATACTCCACGAAGGGCTCGCCCAGGGGCTGAAGATCGAGGGTGGTTTTCTGCACCGCGACCTGGGCGATGCGATCACGCCCCGCTGCCGTGCCGAAAGTCTCCAGGTCGTAAAAACTGAAATGCGCCATCCGCACAGATTAACTGCTGTCATGGCAGACTGAGCAAATACCGTTTGGGAGGGTATTTTTCCGCCGATGGATATCGCTGCGATCCTGCAGGGGAACGCCCTGTTTTCGCGCCTGCACGCCGAGCCGCTGGAGGCCGTCGCGGCCATCTGCCGCCTGCGTGAAGTCCCCGGCGGCACCTGTCTGATGGTCGAGGGCGAGGCCTCGGACGCCCTCTATATCGTGGTATCCGGCCGGATTCGCACGACCTCGAGCGCCACCCCCCACCCCATCGACCTGGGCCGCAACGAGTTCATCGGCGAAGTCGGTGCCGCCGCCAACATGCCGCGCATGCGCACCGCGCACGCGATCCGCGATTCCGTCGTGCTCGAGCTGCCGGCACTGGACCTGCTGGCGGCACTGCAGCCCTTCCCCGCCGCCCTGTTCATCATGATGCAGGCCGTCATCCGGCGGATGCACCGCTACCTGCATGTGCACCACGGGCCGGAAAACAGCCCGATCAAGACGCTGAGCGTGATGGAGCTGGCAGCCGGCGACGGTGCCCGCGAATTTTCCCGGCGCCTGATCGAATCCCTGTCCGAACGTCACGAAGTCTGCGTGATCACGGCGCAGGACGTGGACCGCGCACTCGGCCCCGGTGCCGCCCAGGTCACCTTTGGTGACACCGAGGCCAACCGCAAGCTGGTGCGCTGGCTGGCCCGGCAGGAAAACGCCCACGACATCGTTGTCTTCCAGGCTGGCAGCACCCCTTGCGAGTGGTGGAACCGCTGCCTGAGTCAGGCCGACACCATCCTGCTGCTGGGGCAGGCCACCAACCCGCAGATCAGCGCGGACATGCAGCGCCGGCTCGCCCACGCACCCAGCCTGCCCACCCGGGAACTGGTGTTGCGCCGCCAGCCCCGGCAACCAATCGGCGATGTGGTCGGCCTCAAAGCCCGGATCGGCGCGGAGGAACACCACTACTGGCAACCGGGCTCCGCCACGGAAATTCAGGCCCTGGTACGACGGCTCACCGGTCACGGCATCGGCGTGGTGCTCGGTGGCGGTGGCGCCCGCGGCTTTGCCCACATCGGGCTGGCGCGGGCCCTGGACGAGCTGCACATTCCCATTGATGTGATGGGCGGCTCCAGCATGGGCGCCTTCATTGCCGCCCTGTGGGCCATGAAGCTGACACCCCGGGAAATGGTCAGTGTCTGCCGTGACACCTTTGTCGACCACAACCTGCTGAACGACTTCACCCTGCCGCGGGTCTCGCTGATCCGCGGCAAGCGCTTCTTTGCCGGCATGCGCGAGCTGTTTTCCGACCGGCGCATCGAGGACCTGTGGTTGCCGTATTACTGCGTCAGCACCAACCTCACCGAAGGCAAGGCACATGTGCACGGCGAAGGCGACCTGGCGACCTGGCTGGCTGCCAGCATGTGCATTCCCGGCGTGGCCCCGCCGGTGGGCTGGAACGGCAACCTGCATGCCGATGGCGGCATCGTCAACAACCTGCCGACCGATGTCATGCACAACCGCGGACGCGGCCCGGTTCTGGCCTGCAGCGTGAACACCGCCGGTACCGTGCACTGCGAGGGCTTTGCCGGGCCGGATACCGCCGTGCTCTACAACTGGCCACTGGATACCCCGCGCCCGACGTTGTTCGAGATCCTGACCCGCACCTCCACGCTGACCAGTGAATCCGGCATGGCGCGCCGGGCCGAGCTGGCCGACGTGCACATCCAGATGCCGGTACCCACGGTCCGGATGTTCGAGTGGCAATACATCGACGAACTCGTGCGGGTGGGCTACGAGTACGCCATGAAAGTGCTGCTGGAAAAGCGGGCGATCCTGCTGTCGCCCGCCGTCACCCTGCAGGAAAAGAAAGCCCCGGCTCAGTAACCCGTGGGCCGGCGCTCGAACCAGGGCTGCGCCTGCTCCAGTTGATGGGCCAGTTGCAGCAGCGTGGCATCGTCACCAAAACGACCGGTCACCATCATGCCTACCGGAAGCCCGTCTTCCGACCAGTGCAGGGGCAGTGAAAGCGAGGGTTCGCCGGTGGCATTCGCTATCGGCGTGGTGGGAATCCAGTCAAAGATCTGCGCGTAGTTCTCGATCAGCATGCCCCGCTGCTTGGCGATGCTGCCCAGCGGCAAGTGGTTGACCAGCGAGACCAGCAGTTTTTCCATGCCCCGCGCCCGCAACGCCCCACACTCCACCGGGGGCATGCCCAGCGTACTGGTCAGCAGCACGTCGTACTGCTGCATGAACGCTGCCGTCTGTTGCCCGACCTTGCGCATGTGCATGATCGCCTGCTGCAACTCGGTCGCGGTAAACGCCTGCCCCAGCTTGTACAGCGCCCAGTTGTGTGGCTCGAAGTCGGCCCGACGCAGCGGTTTGCCGGTGGTTTTCTCGCCCATGCGCAGCACCGTCGCGATGTCCGACGCGACCATCGTGCCAAAGGCGTAAATGAAGTCTTCCCGATGAATACCGGGGTCGGCCTCGACCACCTCATGGCCCAGGCTTTCCAGCAACCGGGCCGTGGCCTCGACACCCTTGATGCATTCCGGGTCCAGCCCGCGACCCAGCCAGGGCTGCGTGCTGTAGGCAATCTTCAACTTGCGCGGTGCGGCTTCCAGCGCGGCCAGAAAGCCCCCTTCGGGCACCGGCGGGGCGGCATAGGGCTGCCCCGGCTCCTGGCCACCGGTGGCATCGAGCATGGCGGCGCAATCCCGCACGGTGCGCGTGAGCACATGCTCGGTGGCCATGCCAAACCAGCCCTCGCCGACCTCCGGCCCGGTCGGCGTCCGCCCGCGGGTCGGCTTCAGCCCGACCAGCCCGCAACAGGACGAGGGAATCCGGATGGAACCGCCGCCATCACCACCGTTGGCCATCGGCACGATCCCGGCTGCCACGGCCGCACCGGCACCGCCACTGGAGCCCCCCGGCGTGCGTGCAGTGTTCCACGGGTTTCTTGCACTGCCAAACAGCTCCGGGTCGGTGATCGGCATCGTGCCGAACTCCGGCGTGTTGGTCTTGCCGAAAATGTTCAGCCCTGCCGCCTTGTAACGCGCGACCAGTTCACTGTCGAAGTCGGGTACGTAGTCCGTGAAATACCGGCTCCCCGAGGTGCGTACCGCACCGGCAAGCGCGTTCGACAGGTCCTTGATCAGAAACGGAACCCCCTGAAACGGACCGGCAGGCAAACCCTCATCGAGGGCGGCCGAGGCCATGTCATCCAGACGCAGAATGATGGCATTGAGCGGGCCATTGAGTTCATCCGCCCGCGCCTGCGCCTCGGCCAGCAGCTCTGCGGCCGTCATCTCGCCACGTGCGACCAGATCAGCCAGCCCCATCGCGTCGTACTGGCTGTATTCGCTGAAGCGTCCGTTGCTCATTCCCTTGTCTCCCGAAATTTGAATGCCGCTAGTCTGATACAAGTGCCGGGACCGATGCACGATTGCGGTCCTGCGGATGCCGGCGAACGGATCAATCCGTATTTGTGCGCAGTGGCCTGCCGGTAAATCCGACTACCCCACCAGACAGTTCGCAGGCACGGTGAGGCGTTGTACCGCTAACGCCCGGTGAAGACCATGTCCCTGTTCCTGCGCCAGCTCTATGCCGACCATGACCGCATTCGGCGCCTGCTGACTGATCTGTCGCGCCAACTGCAGGCCCTGGGGCCGGGCGTGTCCACAGCCGATCGGACTCTGGACCTGGGCATGGCCGGGTGGATGGATTACCTCGATGAGGTGCATCACAGCCGCGAGGAGCAACTGTACTCACGCCTGCGACTGCGCGCCCCTGACGCCGCGAAGCAGGTCGAATCGCTGGGCTGGCAGCACAGTGAACTGGAGCGACACCTGGAGAACCTGGCCGGTGTGTTCAGCGCGACACCCCCCGCCGACCCCGGATGGCGTCGACTGCAAGTCGCGCAATGTCAGGACATGATCCGTGACTACCTGCATCACCTGAAGTGGGAGGAAGAAAGCTTCTTTCCCCTGGCCCGGGAGTACCTGCACGCCGCGGACTGGGACGCCGTCACCCAGGCCTGTGCCGCTGAGACCCGGCGCACCAGCGCACCCACAAGCCGGAATACCGCCCCGTCCGCAGTGCCCCGGAGCCGCGACAGCACCGGCGCCCCAGCTGCGCAGTAATCCCGGGGCCGCGCTATTCGGCGGTACGAAAACTCCACACCACGGGCTCGCGAACGGCCTGGCCCCGGTCATCCGCAGCACGCGTCGTCAGCACGGCGGTGTACTCGTGCCCGGGCAGCAGTTCGCCGCTGACCTGCACGCCGATGCCGTGGGCACCCGCGCCCTGGTACAGCGGCCCGACCTCGGTCAGGCTGACCGGCACGATGCGTCCCTGTTCATCGAACAGCACCAGCGCACCCGGCCGGGCCTGCACCGAGTCCCGGGCCACGGCGCTGGAGAGGTACACCCGCACAAAGCGATCAGGCGAGGCCCCGGCGGGCACGTCACGCTCGCCCGGGTCCGGGTGCACCCCGACGACCAGCGGCCCGGGCGCGGCCTGCACGCCAGACTGCAGCTTCTGCCACAGGTGCTGCCAATAGCCGGCAATCATTTTCCCGGTATGCACGACACCGCCGGAGCCGGTGAAATAGTGACGGGCTGCGAACGGCATCTGCTGACGCACCCGGTCGTATTCCAGTGCGGCACCTGCACGTTCAGCGGCAACCAGCGTACGCGTGGCCAGCGCCACCCGCTGCACCGCCAGCACATCCACATCCATGCCGTTCGCGGCGTAGGCGGCGGCGAGGTCTTCCCAGGGCGGGAACACCAGATAGGGCACATCCAGCCAGATATCGTGCTGACGAATCGCCATCACATCCATCGCATATTCGATGGAATTCAGCGACAGCGGATCGAAGGCCTCACGCAGCGCGGAAAAACCCGCATCCCCCACCACGCCGCGCAGCAGCGTTCCCACGCTGGGGTCGGCACCGGGCGGGAAGACGTCGAGGGTATAGGCCGGCGAGCTGGCGGCCTCTTCGCCACGCTCCCGGACCTGCGGTTCGAACAGCGAGTCCCAGACTTCATCGCCCAGGCCGTGGGCAGCCACCCCCATGGCGAATGCGATCCGCGCACCGCAGCTGTCGTCCTGCCGCAGGTCGGCCAGGGGTGCGGCGCCTACGACCTGCCCGGCCGCATCGCCCAGCACACCACCGGCCAGCGGGATGCTGGCCAGCTGCCCCGCTTCGGCCAGACAGCCGGTGTCGTGCAGATGCTGAATCAGCGGCGCAACGAAATACTCCCAGTGCGCGGTCTCCGCAACGTCCCGGTCACTGGCAAAACCCGCACCGGTTGCATAACCGCCATCGGGATACATGGCGCCGGCGAGCAGGGCCGGCCGGTGCGCTTCCACAATGCTGCGAAGCGGGTGGTCGGCCGGCAGGTAGTCGCGACCGTATTCCGCCATCAGGGCATGGGTGGCCATTCCTGCGGCCTGGGCGCCGGCACTGAACAGCAGGCTCAGTAGCAGCAGGCGAATCATGCGCCGTCCTCCGCCCGTTGCCGCATTTCCCGGCGGACCTCGAACAGGGCACGCGCCTCCGCGTAGGGGTCAGACTCCGGTTCCGCACGGCTTTCCAGCACGCCATCGCGCCCGCCCGAGCAGGCCAGCAGCGCGCTGCAACACAGGATGATGCTGATTGTTTTCATGTCGATGACACTACCGCGACCACATGACAGCAGCGGGACAGCGCTGTTCTCTTCGCGGATCTCCTACAGGAAGTAGGTTAGCTCGATTCGCAGGGCGTCGATGTCATCCAGGAAGTCGGTTGCGGCGGCATCATCACCGGGCTCGTAGGCACGGAATTCGATCGCAGCCCGCAGGCTGGGGCCAAACCGCCGGCTGGCTTCGAGTGACCAGAACTGATCCTTGTTGTCGATGTCGATCACCACGCCGCCCAGCAACTGGCTGCCGGCAACGTCGTTCCCCAGCAGGCGCATGCCGATGAAGACATCTTCCTCGAACAGCGACAGGTAGCGGGTCACGTCGCGGTCGTCGTAGAGAAACTCCACCAGGATGCCGGCATCGATCAGGTCGTTGAGGTAGGTTCCGAGGCTGTATTCCACACCGGCGGCGGCGGCCAGTTGCCACTCCCCCTGCTGCTCCCGGTAGCGCGCCTCCAGCTTCCAGGCGGCTGCGCCCCAGATCCACTGCGCATCCAGGCCCAGTTGCCGGATCTGGTCGTAAAAGGGCACCAGCACCACATCTGCCATGGCCTCATCAATGTACTGCTGCTCCAGCTCATCCCGCGACGGACCCAGCCCGAACAGGGCGGCCGTGTCCACCACCAGGCCACCCACCAGCGACTCCTCGGGTGGGGCAAAGGCCGCGTCCAGGTCGCAATTGGCCGCGTTTTCCGTACCCGGCCTTCCGCTGCCCTGACGTGCACAGGGCTGCAGGCGCGGCTCGCGGGCATTGCCGGAAAACCCGGTCAGGCCGACATCGAGATCGCCGAAACGCTGACTCAGGCGGAAGGCGTAGTCCACATGCTGCTCGGCTCGCTCGTTCTCGAAACGCGCCTCATCCTCGGCAATGGGATACGGGGCCAGTTCCGCGTACACCGGCCCGAAAGCGCGCTCACGAAAGTGGGGCATGACCAGCGCCGTGACCCGGCCGTTGAAAAAGCTCCGGCCCATTGACAGCAGGGGCTGCCCGAGCTTGTCTTCGCCGTCGAAATCCTCCAGCAGGTCGGACTGGTTGACGATGTCCACCAGATGCGCCGACTCGGTCACGCCCCAGAACACCCGGCCCACCCCGAAGCGCACCTCGTACTCATCCCAGGCCCGGATATAGCTGAGCTCGCGAATGTCGGCGTGCTTGCGCTCCGCATCCGCCCCTTCGGCATAGCGCCCGAACAGCAGGATATCCAGGTTGTGCGTGCTGCCATCGGACTCACGGGCTGCGGGGTGCCAGCCGAAAGTCACGGCCGCAGACGCGCGCAGGTCCGGCTCGCGGGCGGCGAAGGCGTTCCCCTGCGCAGACAGCTCCCACTCCTGAGCTGAAGCGACTGCAGTGATGCCGAGCAGGCCCAGGGTGGCCGACAGGGCCAGTGCGTGTACATTTTTGTGCATCGCACAATTATACGGACACACCGGGATGCAGCCATAGCAAGTTTTCAGTAGCATCCGCCCCCATGTTCTTCAGGAAACGCAAAATGCCTACCGCTTCAGCCCGCCACATCCTTGTCCCGACCGAGGAGCAATGCCTCGCCCTGAAAGACGAAATCGTCAACGGTGCAGACTTTGCCGAAGTCGCCAAGGCGCACTCCAGCTGCCCCTCCGGAAAATCCGGCGGTGACCTCGGCCAGTTCAGCAAGGGCATGATGGTTCCGGAATTCGATGAAGTCGTGTTCCGCGACGCCCTGAATACCGTGCACGGCCCGGTGAAAACGCAGTTTGGCTATCACCTGCTGGAAATCACCGCCCGCAGCGACGCCTAGGTGTCTACCGACCAGCGACTCGAAGACCTGGAAAGCCGGCTGGCTTTCCAGGACGACACCGTCAACAGCCTGAACGCCATCGTGGCGGCCCAGCAGCTTGAGATTGACCGGCTGCAGCTGCAGGTGAAAGAGCTGGCTTCGGTGTTGCGCAGCATGCGCGACGAGTTCAGCAGTGCGGGTGGCGGTGCCACCGAGGACGAGCGTCCCCCGCACTACTGACGGCTGCGATCCCTCAGGTCAGCAGATCTTCCAGCGTCTTGATGCGCTGTTCCAGGGCGGTTATCCGCTCTTCCAGCTCATTGACGCGATCACCCCGTGCGCTGGCCGGAGCTGCCGCCGCGACCGAGAGCTGCGCAGGATCCGGTTCCCCATCGCTGCACAGGTGCACCCAGCGGGCTTCCTTTTGCCCCGGCGCCCGCGGCAATAGCCGCACCAGCGGGTTCGCCCGATCTTCCAGGTCCTCCAGCGCCGCGGCCAGGCCTTCGGCACTGGTCGGCCCGCGCAGACCTTGCGCATTGCGCAGCAACTCCGCCGAGGTCTGGGCACCGCGCAGCATCAGCGTGACCAGCACACCCTGCGTGGTTGACTTGAGCAGCATCTGGCTGCGCATCTGCTGACTCCACTTGGTCGCCCGGCTGCTGCTGTCATCGCGCTCGACGAAGCCCTCCTCCTGCAGATCGGTCAGTGCACGCTGCACATCGACTTCGCTGAGTTGCATGACCGGCACCCGCGAATTCTTCTGATTGCAGGCATTGGTCACGGCATTGACCGTCATCGGGTAATAGTTCGGCGTCGTGATCGACTTCTCGACCAGCACTCCCAGGACCCGTACCTGTTCCGGACTCAGCTTCAATTCACTCATGGGGGACAACAAACTCAGGGATCAGGGACGGCCATTCTAGTCGTACCACCGCCGTACCCTGCTCCCGCTGCCGGTTGCCGCAGCCACGGCGCTTGCTCCACACTGCAGCGCAAGACAGCCCGGACCCAGAACCGATGGAGACTTTGACCTGGTGGAGCCAGAACATCCTGCTGCTGGCGATCCCTTTTTTCCTGGCCACCTTGCTGCTGGAGTTCATCCTGCTGCGCCGGCCGGCCGCCCAAAACCGCGTCGGCTATGAATGGCGCGACACGGCAACCAGCCTGCTGCTGGGCGTCATCAAGCTGGGCGTGATGGCCCTGACTGCCGGCTACGTGGGCGCTGCCTTCGCGGCGGTGTACAGCCAGCGACTGTTCACCATCGACCCGCTGAGCGCATGGAGCTGGCCACTGCTGCTCGTGGCCCAGGACCTGTGCTACTACGTTTACCACCGCAGTGCGCATCGCGTACGCCTGCTCTGGTGCGAGCACGTGAACCACCATTCCAGTCGCCACTACAACCTGTCGACCGCACTGCGGCAGTCCACGCTGGGCCCGGTTTACGGTTTCCTGTTCTACCTGCCGCTGGCCGGGCTGGGTTTCCACCCGGTCGCCATCGCCCTGGGCTTCGGGGTCAACCTGCTGTACCAGTACTGGATTCATACCGAAACCATTACCCGCCTGCCGCGCGTGGTCGAGGCCCTGTTCAACACGCCCTCCCACCATCGGGTACACCACGGCAGCAACCCGCGCTACATCGACCGCAACTACGCCGGGATACTGATCATCTGGGATCGCATGTTCGGGACCTTCACACCCGAATCCGCCGAAGAGCCCGTGGTCTACGGCCTGACGCGGAACATCAACAGCTTCAATCCGCTGGTGGTGATTTTCCACGGACTGCGTGATCTGGTGTGGTCGATCTGGCGCACGCCCGGCTGGCTCAACAAGCTGCTGCGCCTGATCATGCCGCCGGACTGGGAGCCGGCGACCAAGCACGCAAGCTCCGGGGCGCATCACGCGGCCTGATTCAACTCCCGCGGCAGCAGCCCCAGGCAACGCCGCACCTCCTGCTCGCTGCGCCACGCCAGCAGCTCCACCGGGCAATGCGGCTGTTGCGGCTGACCATAGATCAGCTCTGCACGAAAACCCGGGCTGCTCAACACGCGCAGGATGTGCGCGAACAGGGTGTCATCACCAATGAAGGGGGCCACCCGGTTGCCACGCGCATCGGCCGCATAGCGCAATGCCACCGGCTGGACGGGCACGCCGGCCTCGACCGCGGCGGCGAACAGCCGCGCATGCATGGGCAAGACCTCCTGCCCATCAGTGGTGGTGCCCTCGGGAAAGACCGCGAAGCTCTCGTTCTCGCGTCGCAGCCAGGGCACCAGTTCATTCAGCAAGGGCCGCGAGCCGCCGCGACCACGGCGGATGTAAAAGGTCTCGACAGTGGTGGCAATCCACCCCACCAGCGGCCAAGTCGCAATCTCGCTCTTGGCGACGAAGTGGGGTTCTTCCGCGGCTGCGAGAATCAGGATGTCGAGCCAGCTCACGTGGTTGCAGATCACCATGCTGCGGCCTTGCTGCCCGGCCCCGGTGATCTGCAGGTCAATCCCCAGAATGCCCAGCGCACGCCGTGACCACCAGCCCGCCATGCCTGCCGGCCGCAGGCGCTCCCGCCCGAGCAGCCGAATGGCCGCACAGAGACCCAGTGCCAGCAGCACCATGCCCAGAAAGCTGAAGACCCGCAGCAAGACGCGTGGTGCCGCTCCGCTGATCACTCGCATCGTTCCCTACCCCCAAAACCGCTGGGGGCGATGCTAGGAGTGCCTCATGACGATTTGGCGACAATCTCCTCGATCATCCACAGGCGGTCCTGCCCCCAGGTGGCGAAATCGGCCATGCCGAAACTGGGCACGCCCCACATGCCGGCGGCAAACAGGGCATCCCGGTTGATCTGCGCGTAATCGATGTCCAGCGGCGGATTGAGCATGGCGCGAGCCTGCGACCAACTCATGCCGGCACGCTCCACGACGTACTGCAGTCCTTCATCGGTGGCCACATCCACCCCTTCGCCCCACACGGCCTGCCCGGCGCTGCACAGGAAATCGAGTTGCTGCTCGACGCCCTGCGCCAACGGAAACACGGCCAGACAACGGCGGGCGCCCTCGCCGATCGGGTCGGCGATGTGCCCGAAGGGAATCGCCAGACGCTCAGCCAGCCGGTACGCATCGCGCACGATGTAGTAGCGCTTGGGCTTGGGCACCGGCAGCCCGCGCATGGCCATCGGCAACACCGGCAGCACCTGCAACCGGGGAAACAGCTCCGGGCGTTTGCGCACCATCATCGCGGCCAGATAGGAGTAGGGACTGCGAAAACTGAACCAGAAGCGCACCGGCTCATCCGCCGGGAATGTCGGCACCAGAGCGGCCTCGGCCGCAAATTCCGCCAGCGGCGCATTGCCATTGACCAGCCCCCGCTGGCGCAGGCGGCGCTCGAGAAAATCGATACGGTCCAGCGCCCAGAACCACTCGCCATCGAACTGCCACATGGCCGGCAGGTAATGCCCCAGCCGCTGGCGACGCTTGCCGTTCTCGATGATCTGACGACCGGCGGAGCGATCATCCTGGGCTGCATAGCGACGCACGGCAACGCGGATGTCGGACTTGGTGAACAGCGCATCGGAGCAGGCGTTTTCCCGTTCGGCAAAATCCTCCAGGTTGCGCGCGGCCACCAGGGTCCGCGCCGCCCGCTTGCAGTCCTCCGGGTCCGGCAGGCATTTGCCCACAAAGCTCAGCCCCCAGGCCGGCGCGATCTGGTTGGCATCCTGCAACGCAAACGCGCGCTGCCGGCCGGGCTCGGGGTAGGCCTCCTCCACCGGCGGCGGGACCACCCGCACAACCACCGGAATCTTCAGCCGCCGCTCCAGCTCCGGCAGCAACTGGGCACACAGGTGCGAATGCGGGTCGCCGGCCTCGTAATACAGTTCAAGCTGATCCGCCTTTCCCGCTCGCTGTCGCTCTCGACCGGAGGGGCCGCGCGCGATCAGGGGTGTGACCCGGGAACGGAAGGTCGAACGCGGCTTCTTGACCATGGGCGGTGATTCCTGCATGGGGCAAGCATGAAGCCGACCGATGCTGCTTTGCAACAGGCGGGGGAAAGCACGCCCTGCTGACGCAGACGACCACCCTGCGGGGCGCTGCCGAAAGACAATTTTTTGTCACTTTTCCGCAACCGGGCGGTTTTCCGCGCCGCCCCCCCCCTGAAATCGGCTTGACGGCGGCAACAAACAGGCGTTTTATGGCGGACAGCGGATTTTCTCGACATTTTCTTGACGAGCCGGTGGTAAATCTAACCCCGCAGTCGCAAGACAACAGAGGCAAAACCGATGGACAACTTGATCGCTGACCTTGAAAACCTGCTGCTCACCCAGTCCCTGAGCGAAGCGGAACACGATAGCGTCGAGCACGCTCTGGATGAGGGCTATCTGGCCCTGAGCGACAAAGAGAAGGCACTGCTGCGCCGGTTGCTGAACCGGAAAGCCGCCGAAGCTCACCTGTCACCGTTGCAGCGCTACCGCGCGCACCGCCAGGACATCGCCCGCGCCACCATCCACCAGCTGCGCACCCGCAGCGCCCGCCGACCGGCCGCTGCGACCGGCTGATCAGACCTGCCCTGACCTCCGGCGGCACCAGACCCGGTGCCGCCGGAATCCGGCGTTTCAGCTGCCGCTTCGCTCCGGCAGCATCCAGCCATCCAGGCGGGCCAGCAACGGCGGGAGAAACAGCAGGTCGTAGACCAGCGCGATGGTGATCGTGATGGCCGTCAGCAGCCCGGTCAGTGCATTGACCTGAAAGTCGCTCAGCGCAAGGATGCCGAAACCCGAAGCCAGCGCCAGGGTAGTCACCAGCAGGGCCGCACCGACGGTATTGAAGGCGTAACGCACGGCCCCGGCGGCATCGGCACCCTCTTCGCGCCGGGCCCGCAGATACTTCGTCAGGAAGTGCACGGTATCGTCGACCACAATCCCCAGCGTGATCGAGAAAATGGCGGCAACGGCCAGGTTGACCTCGGCCACGAAGATGCCCCAGACCCCCAGCGCCATCAGCGCTGGCAGGGCATTGGGAATCAGCGATACCAGCCCCACCCGCCATGACCGCAGGGCGATCATCAGGGTAAAACTGATTCCCAGCAGCGCAATGATGCTCCCCACCAGCATCGATTTGATGTTGTTCTGACCGATGTGCGCAAACATCGCCGACACCCCCGTGCCCGGGCCATGGATCGACGGCGTGTTCTGGAGCAGCCATTGGTCGGCGCGCTGCTGGATTTCCATGATCTCCTTGGCCTTGACCCCGCGCAGCGTGACCACGAACTTGGTCGCACTCTTGTCGAAGTTGACCTGGGTGTTCAGGTCCAGACCAAAGGGCAGCGAAAACTCGTACAGCAGCAGGTACTGGGCGGCCAGTTCGGCGTTGTCGGGCACCCGGAACCAGGCCGGGTCTTCGCCATGCATGTTGCGGTTCAGCTTCTTGAAGGTATCGGTGATGGCCGATACATGCACCACATGAGGCTGCTCCCGGAACCACTGCGCAAAGGCTTCGACCCGCTGCAGATAGGCCGGGTCGGAAATTTCCCCGGGGCCGGCGGCCGGCAGCGAGTAGTTGAGCGTGTCGAAACCGGTGAGCCGGTGCTCCACAAACTCCGCCGCATCGCGGATCGGAACGCCCTTGGCGAAATACTGGTAGGTGCTGTCGGTCAGCACATTGCGCGGGGCCATCGCGATGATGGCCGCGGCCAGGCCCAGCAGCCCCCAGAGCAGCAGCGTGCGCCGCCGCAGTACCCATTCACCCAGCGCCGAAAGCCCCAGCTCCCGCACCGGCCGGGTCGCCGCCGGCAGTTTGCTCATCAGCCAGGGCAGCAGCAGCAGCGAGAACAGCCACGCTGCCACCACACCAATCGCCGTGATGTTGCCCAGCACCCGGAACGGCGGCGCGTCGGAGAAATTCAGGCTCAGGAAACCGACCGCCGTCGTCAGCGAGGTCAGAAACACCGGCTGGAAATTGATGCGCAAGGCGTACTCCGCGGCCTCCATCTGCGGCAGATCCCGTGCACGGGCCTTGAGGAAACTGACCAGGACATGCACGGCGTCGCAGACACACAGCGTCAGGATGATCACCGGTGAGGCCCCGCTGACCTCGTTCAGTGGCAAACCCAGCCAACCGGCCAGCCCCATGCTGGCCGGGACCGTGACCGCAATGACCGCGACCACGGCCAGCGTGGCTGCCACCGACCGCATCAGCAGCCAGCACAGCAGACAGATCACCGCAAACATCAGCGGGACCAGTTCGACCATGTCGCGGTCCATCGACTCCTTGAAGCCGTAATCCACCTGCGGCAGGCCCAGCACGTGCCACTCGAGTTCGGGAAACTGCGTGCGCATCTCGTCGCGAATGGCGCGCATGCGCATGACTACCTCGGCCGTTGCCTCGCCGGCCGCATCGACATCCTCCGTGGGCATGTTCAGCCGCGTACGGATCGCCGTTGCCGACCCATCGGCGGAGATCAGGGCATCCCGCAGCATCGGCTCACCGCGGACGATCTCCGTCCGCCGCTGCAGCTCGGCCGGATCCAGGTCGCCGGCATCCTCGAGCAGCGCGAGGACGATCAGGTCATCGCCCTCGCCTTCCGAATGCTGGTAGTTGGTGACCGAGTCCACCCGCAGCGCCATCGGGAACTGCCACATCTGCGCAGTCAGATCCTGAATGACCGCGAGATACTGCGGCGTCAGCAGACTGGACCCATCCCGGGTGCCGATCAGAATGCTGGTCGCGTCCGAGCGGGTGTACGCCTCTTCCATGGCCTCGTGGGCCACCAGCAAGGGGTCATCGGCGTCGAAGAACTGCTTGTAATTGTTCTCGTTGCGGATATGCGGCGCACCCGCCATGCACAACCCGAACAGCAGCAACCCGAGCAACGCCAGTCGCCCCCGGTGCGCCATCATCCAACTGGCCAGTCCCTGCCCCATCTGTGTCTTCCACTGTCGTCGAGGCGCTCATTTTGCCGCAATGCAACATTTGAGAGACCCCGCAAAGCAGTATTTACGACCGGCCCACGACGTGCACCCGGCGATGCCTGATAATGCGTCCCAGATTCATCCGAGAGAAAACCATGAGCAACGCGCAGCCTGCAACCGCTGAATTCGATGTCGTGGTCTTCGGAGCAACCAGCTTCGTCGGCCAGATCCTTGCCCGCTACCTGATGCAACGACACGGCAGCAACGGCAAGTCCCTGCGCTGGGCCATGGCCGGCCGCAGCGTCACCAAGCTGGCCGAAGTGCAGCGCTCGCTCGGTGAGAAAGGCGCCGACATCCCGCTGATCGTGGCGGATGCCAAGGACGCCGCCGCCATGCGCGCAATGTGCGACCGCACCAACGTCGTGGTTTCCACGGTCGGCCCCTACGCCCTGTATGGCGAAGACCTGGTTGCGGCCTGCGTGGCCTCGGGCACCCACTACTGCGACCTCACCGGCGAACCGCAGTGGATTGCCGAGATGCTGGGCAAGTACGAAGCCGAAGCCGCCAGGACCGGAGCCCGGATCGTGCACTGCTGCGGCTTCGACTCGATTCCTTCCGATCTCGGTGCGGCCTACACGCAGGAGCAGTTCATCGCGCGCTTCGGGCATCCCGCTTCCGAGCTGAAGATGCGCGTACGCGCCATGAAGGGCACCTTCTCCGGCGGCACCGCCGCATCCATGGTCAACGCGGCCAAGGAAGTGATTGCCAAACCGGAGGTGCGCGCCATCCTGAAGAACCCCTACGCACTGTGCCCGCCGGACAAGCGGCTGAAGACCCGTCAGCCGAACGTGGCCGGCGCGGTCTATGACAACGATGCGAAAACCTGGGTAGCCCCCTTTGTCATGGCCGCCATCAACACCCGCGTGGTCATGCGCTCGCAGGCACTGGCCGACCACAGCTGGGGCGAAGACTTCGTCTACGACGAAGCCATGATGATGGGTGCCGGCCTGTCCGGACGGGTGGCCGCCATGGGGCTGACCGCAGGTCTCGCCGCCTTTTTCGCCGGGGCCGCCCTGCCCCCGACCCGCTGGCTGCTGGAGAAAACCGTGCTGCCGGCTCCCGGCGAAGGCCCCAGCCCCGAGGCTCAGGCCGCCGGCTACTGGGACTACCGTTTCTATGCCCGCGACGCCCAGGGCAACACCCTGACGACCCGGGTCACGGGCGACCGCGACCCGGGCTATGGCTCGACCGCGAAAATGCTCGGCGAAGCCGCGGCCTGCCTGGCGCAGGACCTCGCCGCTGGTGAGCTGCCGGGTGGTTTCTGGACACCGGCCACCGCGATGGCGGCACCGCTGCAGAAGCGCCTTGTTGAGCATGCCGGCGTGACCTTCGAGGTCAAGGCATGACCAACCCGCTGCTGAACTGGGAGCAGACCCCGCCCTGGGCGGAGATCCAGCCCCAGCACCTCGAAAGTGCGATGGATACGGTGCTCGCCGAAGCCCGCACCGAAGTGGCCCGACTGCTGGAGGTCGGCGACTTTTCGTGGTCGGGATTTGGTGCCCCGCTGGAGCACCTGGAGAACCGCATCCACAAGGCCTTCTCCCCGGGCGCCCACCTGCACTCGGTGCACAACACACCGGAATGGCGGGCCGCCTATGAAGCCTGCCTGCCCAAGCTCACGGAATACGCGACCGAGATGGGCCAGAACACCGCACTGTGTGCGGCGTGGAAGGCCCTGGCCGAACAACCGGATCTGCCGGCGGACGCCCGCAAGCTGGCTGCCAACGTGTTGCGGGATTTCCGGCTTTCCGGTGTCGACCTGCCCGCCGACAAGAAGGCCCGCTACGCCGAGATCCAGCAGCGCCTTGCCGAGCTGAGCAATCGCTTCGAGTCCCAGCTGATCGACGCCACCGATAGCTGGCACCTGCACCTGCCCGATACCAGCCGTCTGGCCGGGTTGCCGGAGTCAGCACTGGCGCAGGGCCGCAGCAAGGCCCGCACACGAGAACTCGACGGCTACGTCTACGGACTGGACTATCCCAGTTTCGACGCGATCATCACCCACGCCGACGACCGCGCGCTGCGTGAAGAGATGTACCAGGCCTATGTCACCCGCGCCTCCGATCAGGGGCCACAGGCCGGTGAGCGGGACAACGGGCCGCTGATGGCGGAAATCCTGGCCCTGCGCCACGAAGAGGCCGGGCTGCTGGGCTATGCCAATTTCGCCGAGGTCTCGCTGGTACCCAAAATGGCCGGTTCACCCGACGAGGTCGAGCGTTTCCTGCTGGACCTGGCCCACAAGGCCCGGCCGGCAGCCGAAGCGCAGCTGCAGGCGCTGACCGCCTTCGCGGTCGAGCAGGGCGCCAGCGCTCCGCTGCAACCCTGGGATACGGCCTACTGGTCGGAAAAACACAAGGAGGCGACGCTGGGTCTGTCCGACGAGCTGTTGCGCCCGTACTTCGCCCTGCCTCAGGTACTCGAAGGCCTGTTCAGCGTCGCCGACAAGCTGTTTGATGTCCGCGTTGAACAGCGCGATGTGCCGACCTGGCACCCGGATGCCCAGGTTTTTGCCGTGCTGCAGGGCGGCCAGCAGATCGCATGGTTCTATACCGACCTGTACGCCCGGGAGAAAAAACGTGGCGGCGCCTGGATGGGCGACTGCGCCAGCCTGTTCGTCGATGGCGACCTGCGCCAGTTGCCGGTCGCGACCCTGACCTGCAACTTCCGCGCACCCACGGATGATGGCCCGGCACTGCTCACGCACGACGAGGTGCTGACGCTGTTTCACGAGTTTGGCCACGGGCTGCACCACATGCTGACCCGCGTGCAGGTACCCGGTGTTGCCGGCATCAATGGCGTGGCCTGGGATGCGGTCGAATTGCCGAGCCAGTTCCTCGAGAACTGGTGCTGGGAGCGCGAGGCCCTGGACCTGTTCGCCCGCCATGTGGACAGCGGGGACACCCTGCCGGCCACCATGCTGCAGAAGCTGCGCGAAAGCCGCAGTTACAACGCCGGTATGGCCACGCTGCGCCAGATCGAGCTGGCCCTGTTCGACCTGCGCCTGCACCGTGACTATGACCCCGCCACCGGCGCCCGGGTCGAGGCCGTGCTGCAAGGCGTCCGCGACGAGGTCTCGCTGATGCAGCCGCCGGCATGGAACCGCTTCGCCAACAGCTTCTCGCACATTTTTGCCGGCGGCTATGCTGCGGGCTACTACAGCTACAAGTGGGCCGAAGTCCTGTCTGCGGATGCCTTCGCCAGCTTCCGCGAAGAAGGCCTGTTCAATCCGCAGACCGGCGCCCGCTTCCGGGATGTGATCCTCGCCCAGGGCGGCAGCCGCGATGCCGCCGAGCTGTATCGCGAGTTTCGTGGACGTGACCCGCAGATTGACGCCCTGCTCGAGCAGGACGGCCTGCTTTCCGCCGCCTGACCCACCCCCTGACCGGCCTGCCCCGACGATGCACGAACCCGTTCGCCTGAACCTCAAGCCCCGCATGGAGAAACGCCTGCGCGGCGGTCATGTGTGGGTGTACTCCAATGAAGTGGACACGCAGTCCACGCCGCTGAAGGGGCTCGCCCCCGGCAGTGTGGTGGATGTGTATGCCAGCAAGGGGCATTTCCAGGGTCGGGGTACCGTCAACCCGTCCACACTGATCGCCGTGCGCCTGCTGACCCGGCAACCGGAAGCACTGGACACAGCGTTTTTCCGGGCCCGCTTCCAGCAGGCGCTGGCTTTGCGCGAGGCGCTTTACGACGCCCCCTGCTATCGCCTGGTGCACAGCGAGGGCGACGCGTTGCCGGGCCTGGTCGTCGACCGCTTTGACGATCTGCTGGTGGTGGAGGTCAATACCGCCGGCATGGAAGCCCTGCAGCCGCTCTGGGAGCCGGCCCTGCGCGAAGTCACGCAGGCCGCGCGCATCCTCTACAAGCGCAACTCCTCCGGACGCCAGCTCGAAGGGCTGGCCACCGACGAGGAAGCCGCCGACGCCTGCATCGTCGAGGTGCCGGAGAATGGTCTGCGTTTGCATTGCGATGTCCAGGGCGGCCAGAAGACCGGCTGGTTTTATGACCAGCGTCCGCACCGCGAACTGTTCGCCCGCCTGGCAGCCGGGCAGGACGTGCTGGATGTGTTCAGCTATGTCGGCGGCTGGGGGCTGGGGGCGGCCGCGCACGGGGCGCGTTCCGTCACCTGCGTCGATGCCTCGGCCAGCGCCCTGCAGCAATTGCAGAACACCGCTCAGGCGAACGGACTGACCGTGGAAACCCAGTGTGCCGACGCGCTGGAGAGCCTGCGCGCGCTACGCGACCAGGAGCGCAAGTTCGGGCTGATCGTGGTCGACCCACCGGCACTGATCAAGCGCAAGAAGGATTTCGATGCCGGACGTGAACACTACGCCCGGCTGAATCACGTAGCCCTGCAGACACTGGCACCGGGCGGCATCCTGTTCGCCTCCAGCTGTTCGCACCACATGCCGGCCGAAACCCTGCTCGGGCTGGTGCAGCGCGAGGCCGCCCGCCTGGGACGCCCGCTGCAGCTGTTCCACAGCGGGGGAGCCGGATTCGATCACCCGGTTCACCCGGCAATGCCGGAAACGGCCTACCTGAAAACCTTCGCCTTTCGGGCGCTCTAGCCGCCGCCCGGTCCCGTTGCGCCCAGGCGCGCCAGGACCTCGTCAGCGGCCCGCATGCCGGATTGCAGGGCCCCGTCCAGATAACCCATCCAGCGGGTCGCGGTCTCGGTGCCGGCCCAGTGAATCCGGCCGCAGGGTTCGCGCAGCACTTCACCGAAGGTGGTCATCACGCCAGGACCCATGTGGCCCACGTAGCACCCGCGGCTCCATTCTTCGGTGGTCCAGTCCTGCTCGGCGTACGCCAGTGGCTGTACGGCCTCCGGACCGAAGTAATGGACCAGGTCAGCGGTCACCTGCTGCTGGCGCTGTTCGGGCGTCCACGGGCTCATGGCCACGGCATGATCACCGTCGATGAAGCCGACCAGCAGGCCCACACTGCCGTCTTCCGGGGTCTGATCGAACACGACATTGAAGGCCCGGTCATTCGCCGCAATGGAGCCGTTCAGACCGCGCGCACGCCAGAAGGGGGTGGGATAGGCCACATGCACCTTGATCACCGACCCCATCGGCATGCGCTGCAGCAGGCCATCACGGCGAGCCGGCAGTGGCGAGTCGAACTGCACCCGCGAGGCCAGGACCGGCGGCACGGCCATGATCAGATACGCCGCCCGGAAACTGCCCTGGGTGCTGCTGACCTCGACGCCACGCTCATCCTGCACCACGCGCGTCACCGCCGCATTCAGCACCAGGTCGGCTCCCAGCGGTTCGGCCATCCGCTGGGGAATCTGCCAGGCACCACCCCGGAACTTGTCCTGCTGCGCGCCCCCCTGGGTGCCGATCAGCACCTCCAGCCCGTCACCCTGACGAAGATATTCCAGGAAGTACAGGTACGAAAGCTGACGCGGCTCCGCGCAGAACACCGCACGGGTGACGATGCGCGCGAAGTCACGGGCCGCCCGGGTCCGGGCATTGCGCCGGATCCAGCTTTCCAGCGTTTGCGCATCCCAGTCGGCCGCGTGCCGAGCCTGCCACGGCGCCCCTTCCGGCAAGGTCTGCATGTGCTTGCGCCATTGCCGCTCGATCCAGCCCAGCTCCAGCAGCGACAGCAGCGGGAGCCGGGGAATGTCCGAGGCATAGGATTTCACGCGCCCATCCAGACTGACCAGACTCGAGCCCGCCACGTATTGCGGATAGGTTTCCACGCCCTGTTCCTGCGCCTCGGCCAGCAGCAGCTTCTGCTGCGGCCCCACCCACTGGCCGCCGAAATCCACGGTCTGACCGGCAATGACCCCCGGTTTGGAGCGACCACCGACGCGGTCGCGGGCCTCCAGCACGGTTACCGTCTTCCCGGCTGCGCGCAGCAGGCGGGCGGCCTTCAGGCCGGCCAGACCCGCACCCACCACAATCACATCGGTCGTTTTCACACTCACTCCCCGCAAACACTGCGCCTGCACTATATCGACGAATGCGATTCCTGCGGGGCGCCAGCGTCTGCTCCCCGGCCGGCACGCAACTGCAGCGGGGTGCAACCAAACCAGCGCCGGCAATTGCGGCTGAGCACGGCCTGGTCTGCCAGCCCCACCGCACCGGCGACCTGGATCAGCGGCAGCTGACTGGCGGTCAACCATTGGCGGGCCTGCTCCCGTCGTGCCTTGTCGACCAGTTCGGAAAAGGCCACCCCCTCGTCACGCAAGCGGCGCTGCAGCGTGCGCGGATGCAAATCCAGCAGACGAGCGACCACGTCCCGGCGGCCGCGGGTGGAGGACAGCGCCCGTCGCAGCACATCCTCCACCCGTTCGGTCAGGGTGGCTTCCTGGGGTGCAAACGCCAGCTGCAGATAGTCCAGGCTCAGACGGTGCAGGTCGTCGCTGACCCCGGCCATGCTGCGGCCCAGAAAGCGCCCGCTGACGACCAGCTGGGTATGCGCGCAGGAAAACTCCACCGCGCGGCCAAACACACCGACATAGCGCGCCGCTTGCGTGCATCGGGCATGGGTGAACTGCACCCCGAGCAGTGCGTCATTCAACGCGTCGGGGCTGCCCGCCAGCATGGCCACGAAGTGGTGGAGGTCAGCCAGACACTGCTCCATCAGCTGCGTTTGCGGCCACCAGCTGGGAAGGACCAGATTCATGCGCAAGGCACAGTTGGCCAGCTCTGGCGCGCCCTGCCCGGTCTGCAACGGATGCAGGCTCAAGCGAATGCCGGGGCTGTGGGTATACAGATAGCGGCTGCACAACTCGACGGCCTCACCCACGGTCGCCGCGTTTTGCATCGCAATCGCCAGCGGCCCCAGAATGGAAACATCCTGGTACTCCGCCATGCGCAGCCCCAGATCATCGCGCCCGGTCTGCACGACTGCGTTCTCCAGCAAGCGGGCATACGCCCGCAGCGAGACTCTCTCCTCTTCATCATGCAAGGCACTTTCGGAGATACCGACCGCGGCCAGTAACGGCCGAAAGTCCACTCCCAGGGCTGCCATCAAGGCATCGAAGCCGCGCATGCCGGCGGCCCGGACGTTCATTTTCATGTCTCCAAATGCAAATGATTTGTCCTTGTTTGTCAATACCCCGCAGGGCAACCGCGGCAATCTGTCGCCTACTCACGCAGGGCTGCAAACCCGTCCAGGGCTCCCCTGGCGCCCGCCAAAACCCTGTGCCCGTGAGCCATAGAGGAGACATTCGTGACCAAGATTCTTGATGTATTGATCATCGGCGCCGGCGTATCCGGCATCGGCATGGCCAGCCGCCTGCACAGCGAAATGCCCGACAAGAGCTTTGCCCTGCTGGAGCGACGCGCACGCATCGGGGGTACCTGGGACCTGTTTCGGTACCCCGGTGTGCGTTCGGACTCGGACATGTTCACCTACGGTTTCCGCTTCCGGCCCTGGCGCCACTATCAGACCCTGGCAGACGGCCCGAAGATCCGCGACTACCTGAGCGACACCGCCCGGGATTACGCCGTTTCCGACCGCATCGAGTTCGGCATGCGCTGTACCGACGCGTGCTGGGACAGCCAGGAGCAGGCCTGGACGGTCACCGCCACCCACGAGCCCAGCGGTGAGCAGAAACAATGGAAGGCCCGCTTTCTGGTCAGTGGTCAGGGCTACTACAACTATGACCAGGGCTATCGCCCGGAGTTTGCCGGCGAGCAGGACTTCAGCGGGCAGATTCTGCATCCACAGCAATGGCCCGAGGACCTGGACTACAGCGGCAAGAAGATTGTCGTGATCGGCAGTGGCGCAACCGCCGTCACACTGGTGCCGGCACTGGCCCGCAAGGCGGCCAGCGTCACCATGCTGCAGCGCTCACCCACCTACATCTTCTCCCTGCCCGGCTGGGACAAGATGACCGAAATGCTGGCGAAGTTCCTGCCCGAACGCTGGAGCTATGAAATTGCCCGCAAGCGCAATCTGGAGATCTGGCAAACCACCTACAAGGTCTGCAAGCGCTTTCCCAATGCGATGCGCCGCTTCTTCGTCGGGCAGGCCCGTCGCCACCTGGGTGCGTCCTACTCCGACCGCGACTTCAACCCGGCCTACAACCCCTGGGACCAGCGGCTGTGTGCTGTTCCCGACGCCGACCTGTTCCGCAGCATTCGCGCCGGCAAGTCCACGGTTGTCACCGACCAGATCGAGCGCTTTACCGCCAATGGCATCGCGCTCAAATCCGGCAAGCACCTGGATGCCGACATCATCGTGACGGCAACCGGTCTGAGCGTGCAGATGTTTGGCGGCATGTCGATCAGTGTCGATGGACAGGCCTTCAATATCGCCGAAAAGATGGCCTACAAGAGCGTCCTGTTCCAGGACCTGCCGAATTTCGCCTGGATCTTCGGCTACATCAACCTGTCCTGGACCATGAAAGCGGACATGTCCAGCCTGTACCTGTGTCGCCTGTTCCGGCACATGGATGCGCACGACATCGGCGTCGTCACGCCACGCGACCACGGCAACAACCGACTCGACCAGAGCCTGCTCAGCCAGCTCAGTGCCGGCTACATCCAGCGTGCCGAGCACCTGCTGCCCCGCCAGGGCCGGGCCAAACCCTGGATCGTGCGCAACAATTACGCAGAAGACCGCAAAATGATGCTGCGTACTCCCGTCGCAGACCGGGCACTGGAAGAGACGCCGCGGCAAGCGGTGACCCGCCAGCCGCAGCCCGGCAGCGACAGTCTTGCCAATGCCGCCTAGGTTCCGCCCATGAAAAACGCCGACACCCCCACCGTACTGCTGGTTCACGGCGCCTGGCATGGCGCCTGGTGCTGGGAAGCCAAATTCGCCCCCTATCTGCGCGAGCAGGGCCTCGCCGTGGAAACCATGAACCTGCCTGGTCATGGCACCCCCGGCACGCGCCGCATCGGGATGCAGTCCGTTCGCCAGTACACCGATGCCGTGGAACAGCGCATTGCCCAGATTGGCGGTCCGGTGGTGGTGGCCGGCCACTCCATGGGCGGCTTTGTGGTGCAGAAACTGATGGAGCGCCGCCCCGCACAACTGGCCGGCGCGGTTCTGATGGCCGCTGCGACACCTTACGGTGTACTCGGTGTGATTCAGCATCTGCTGCTGACACGGCCACGGGATTTCCTGGTCGCCAACCTGACCCTGGACCTCTACCACCTGGTGCGCACACCCGACCTGGCCAGCACGCTGTTCTACAGCCCGCAAATGCCGCACAGCGAAGCCCAGCAGTACTGGGAGTCACTGAGCAATGAGTCGTACCGGGCCTTTCTCGACATGATGGGCCTGGCCGCACCGCGCCCCGGCAAGGCCGACCCGGCATTGCCGAAATGGATCATTGGCGGCGAGAAAGATGCGATCTTTCCGCCGAAGGTCATCGAGCGCACCGCCCGGGCCTACAACAACCGCGCCACGATCTATCCGGACATGGGCCACAACCTGATGGTCGATGTGGGCTGGGAACAGGTGGCCGATGACTTTGCCACCTGGTTACGCGCCCTGCCCTGACCCCCAACCAGCCGGGGCGCCGCCCGTCAGGAGGGCGGCTGCTCCGGCGCCGTCAACCCCTCGCCATCGGCAGGTACTTCCGGCATCTGCGCCTCACGGACGACCGTGCCTTCGGTGGTCTCGATGCCGATGCGAAAAGCGGCAAACCCC
>JBFHON010000004.1:0-23425 GCA_041593295.1 Oceanococcaceae bacterium
CCCATGCCTGGTTGAGCGTGAAGCTGCTGCTTCTGCTGGCTTACATCGTCCTGGGGATCTTCGCCCTGCGGCGCGGCCGCGGCTACGGCAGCCGCGCGACCTTTTTCTTTGCCGCCATTGCCGTCTACCTGTTCATGTTTTCCGTCGCCCGCACCCATGCCCCACTGGGTCTGTTTCACGCGCTCTGAGCGCGATACCCCCGAAGGCTGACCCACCATGCACGTCACCCTGTTCAGCAGCAAGAACTACGACCGCCAGTTCTTCACTGCCGCCAACGGCCAGCATGGCCACACGCTGAAGTTTCTCAGCCCACACCTCGACCAGCACACGGCCATGCTGGCGACCGGCAGCGATGTGGTGTGTGCCTTCGTCAACGACACCCTGAGCGCACCGGTGCTGGACACGCTGGCATCACTGGGCGTGCGCCATGTCGCCTTGCGTTGCGCGGGCTACAACAATGTCGACCTCGAGGCCGCAGGCCGGAACGGCATTCTGGTTTCGCGGGTACCGGCCTATTCCCCGCATGCCGTCGCCGAGCACACCGTCGCCCTGCTGCTGGACCTGAACCGCAAGGTTCACCGCGCCCATACCCGCGTCCGCGAAGGCAACTTCTCCCTGGACGGGCTGCTAGGTTTCGACCTCCATGGCCGCACGGCCGGCATCATTGGCACCGGGCGCATCGGCATCAACGTCATTCGCATCCTGCGCGGGTTCGGCTGCGAAGTGCTGGCCTACGACCCGCACCCGCAGGCCGAATGCCGCGACCTCGGTGCGCGCTATGTCAGCCTGGAAGAACTCTTCGCCGCATCCGACATCATCTCGATCCATTGCCCGCTGACTCCGGAAAGCCATCATCTGATCAATGCGGCAGCTCTGGAGCAGATGAAACCGGGCGTCATGCTGATCAACACCAGCCGCGGGGCCGTGGTTGACAGCAAGGCCCTGGTTGCAGGGCTGAAGTCCGGCAAGATCGGGTATCTGGGGCTGGATGTCTACGAGGAAGAAGGCGACCTGTTTTTCGAGGACCTCTCCGACACCGTGATCCAGGACGATGTCTTTGCCCGGCTGACCACCTTTCCCAACGTCATCATTACCGGCCACCAGGGCTTCTTCACCCGGGAAGCCCTCGGCAACATCGCCGAAACCACGCTCAGCAACATTGATGAATTCGCCACGCGCGGCGAATGCACCAATGCCGTGCCAATCAGCCCACCCCGCTGAGCGGCAGCGGCCCGTGCAAGCGGCGCGCGCTGCCTACGCGGGCTGCATGCCCGGGGATAGCGCCTGCAGTTTCTGCGCATCCGGCTGCATCACCACTCCCGCCTCGGTCACCAGCGCATCGATCAGGTTCGCCGGCGTCACATCGAAGACCGGATTCCAGGCCTGTGCCGCTTCCGGGGCCACGCGTTGCGCGCCAAGGCGCGTGAGCTCCACCCCGGGACGCTCCTCAATGGGAATGTCGGCACCACTGTGCAGCTCAAAATCGATGGTCGCCTTCGGTGCGACCACCATGAACTTCACCCCCAGCGCCCTTGCTGCCACGGCCAGACTGAAGGTCCCGATCTTGTTTGCCGTGTCGCCATTGGCGGCGATCCGGTCGGCACCGACAATGACCCACTCCGGGCGCAATTCACGCATGGCCCAGGCCATGGCCCCATCGGCAACCAGGCGATAGGGGATCTTTTCCTGCTCCAGCTCCCAGGCGGTCAGGCGCGCACCCTGAAGCCAGGGACGGGTTTCACCGGCCAGCACTTCCTGCAACTTGCCGGCCTTGTGGGCGACACGAATGACCCCGAGTGCGGTACCCCAGCCGCCCGTCGCCAACGCCCCGGTATTGCAATGGGTCATCACCCGCACCCCGGAGGACAGCAGCTGAGCACCGTGGCTGGCCATCGCGAAGTTCAGCTGCGCATCTTCGGCGTGCATCTGCTCGGCGTACTGCACCCAGCCGGCAGCCGCCTGGCCGGCGCAACGTTCGCACATGGCGCTGACCGCCCAGGCCAGATGCACGGCGGTCGGCCGGGCGGCAACCAGCATTTGCGACTGCTCGCCCATGTCATCGCCACGCAGCGCCGCAAGCGCCATTCCGTAGGCCCCGGCCAGGCCGATAGCCGGAGCGCCACGAACCGCCATGTCGGCAATGACCTGGACCACGTCAGCCACACTTTCACAGCGTATCCAGTGCTGCTCTGCCGGCAGCAGGCGTTGATCGAGCACCGCGAGATGGTCACCCATCCAGCGCAAAGGGGTCAGCAGGGTCACAGCCATCGGTACAATTCACGGATCATTTGTCGCATTGTCGCCCAGTAGCAGCATCCCATGGCAGAAAATCACATCCTCCGCGCCGGCTGGGTGGTACCGGTCGTTCCGCGCAACACGGTGATCCCGGACGGCATTGTCGTGATCCGCGACGGGCGCATTGCCGCGATCGGCCCGGCCGACAGCGTGGATCCCGATCAGGTCACCCAGCACCTGCCCAACCATGTGCTGATGCCGGGGCTGGTCAATGCCCACATGCACCTGCCCATGACCCTGATGCGCGGCGTCGCTGATGACCTCCCGCTGATGACCTGGCTGCAGGAACACATTTGGCCGCTGGAGGGCCGGCTGGTATCGGCCGAGTTCTGCCACGACGGCGCCCGCCTGGGTCTGGCCGAGTCGCTGCGCGGCGGCGTGACCTGCGTGAACGACATGTACTTTCACCCGCAGGCGACCAGCGCCGCGCTGGACGAACTGGGCATGCGCGGCAAGGTCGGCATGATCGTGCTGGACTTTCCCACGCCCTACGCCGAAAACCCGGACCGCTATTTCGAGCTGGGGGTGGAATTGCATGACAGCCTCAAGGGGCATGCACGGGTCGGCACCATGTTCGCGCCGCATGCGCCCTACACCGTGGGTGACGAGAATCTGCAGCGCGTGCGCCGCCTTGCCGACCAGCTCGGCGTTCGCGTGCACATGCACGTGCATGAAACCGCCCACGAAGTGCACGAGGCCGAAGAACAGACCGGAATGCGACCACTGGCCCGACTCGGCAAGCTGGGCCTGCTCAATGAGAACCTCTGTGCGGTTCACATGACCCAGCTCAATGCCGAAGAGATCGCCGCGGTCGCAACGGCCGGCGCCAGTGTCATTCACTGCCCGGAGTCCAACCTGAAGCTGGCCAGTGGCATGTGCCCGGTGGCGGCGCTCTCCACGGCCGGTATCAACCTCGCCCTGGGCACCGATGGCGCGGCCAGCAACAACGATCTGGACATGTTTGGCGAGATGCGGACCGCTGCCCTGCTGGCCAAAGGTGTATCCGGCCAGGCCGATGCCCTGCCTGCCGCTGAGGCGCTGGAACTGGCCACACTGGGCGGCGCCCGGGCACTGGGGCTGGAGGACAGCATCGGCTCGCTGGAAACCGGCAAGCAGGCCGACATCATCGCGGTGCGGGTTGACGCGCTCGAGGCCCGCCCGCTGTTCGACCCGGTTTCGCATCTGGTCTATGCCACCGGGCGCCATCAGGTCGAACACGCCTGGGTCGCGGGCAGCCCGCGGCTGGTCGACCGCGAAATTCGCGGCCTTTCACTCAACGCCTTGCATGCTGCCGTTCAGGAATGGCAGGAACGGATTTCCAATGCACAGCACTGACACCCCCGCACGCAACGCCGACCCGGCGGAGCTGGCGCAATTCAACAAGCTCGCCAGCAGCTGGTGGGACCCGAGCGGCCCCATGCGGGCACTGCACCAGATCAACCCCCTGCGCCTGCAGGTGATCGAGGAAATCGCCCCCCTGAAAGGCATCACCGCCTGCGACGTGGGCTGCGGCGGCGGCATCCTTGCCGAGGGTCTGGCCCGGGCCGGCGCCCAGGTCACCGGGCTCGACCTTTCCACCGAGGTGCTGGAAGTGGCTCGCCAGCATGCGCAGGAAAGCCAGCTCACCATCGACTACCGCGACCAGGCGGTCGAGGACCTGGCCGGCGACAAGGCCGCGCAGTTTGATCTGGTCACGTGCATGGAAATGCTTGAGCATGTGCCGGAACCCGAATCGGTGATTGCGGCCTGCGCCAAGCTGGTGCGGCCGGGTGGCCACCTGGTGTTCTCGACCCTGAACCGGCACCCGATGGCGTTCGTACAGGCCATCATTGGCGCGGAATACGTGCTCAACATGGTGCCCCGCGGCACCCACCACTACACCCGTTTCATCCGGCCGTCCGAACTGGCCCGCGGTTGCCGCAGCAGTGGTCTCGAGGTGCTGGGCACACGCGGCCTGAGCTATAACCCGCTGACCCAGGCCTTTACGCTCAACCAGGACCTGCGCGTGAACTACTTCCTGCTGGCACACAAGCGATGAACCGTCCGACTGTCTGGCTCTTTGATCTGGATGGCACGCTGGTCGATACGGCGCCGGACCTGATCGGCGCGCTGAACGAAATGCGCGAAGCACGGCAGATGGCGGCGCTGGATCACACGGAACTGCGCAGCGAAGCCAGCAACGGCGCCCGCGGCCTGCTCCGCGCCGGCCTGCAACTGGAACCGGAGCACGCCGGGTTCGACGATGCGCGCAATGAGTTTCTCGAGCGCTATGCCGCCCGCCTCAGCCGGGATACACAGGTATTCCCGCAGATGCCCGCACTGCTCGATTCCCTGGCCAGAACCGGCAAGCGCTGGGGCATCGTCACCAACAAGCCGATCGCACTGGCCCGCCCGCTGATTGCCGACCTCGGGCTGCAGCCAGCCGTGCTGCTGGGCGGCGACAGCGCGCCCCGGCCCAAGCCCGACCCGGCGGCGCTATGGCTGGCCTGTGCACACCTGGGGGTGCATGCCAGCGAATGCCTGTACCTCGGGGATGCGCCGCGGGACATCGATGCCGGGCGCGCTGCCGGCATGCGGACCGTCGCCTGCGGGTGGGGTTACGTCGAAGGCTGCCCCGACCCGGCTGACTGGGGCGCGGACCTGTACGCGCGCGACATCGACGAACTTCACCTGCTGCTGCGATGACCGACACCTTCCGCACCTTCCTGGACGGCCTGCGCTCGCCGCTGGAAGGCTTGCTGGCTCTGCGTCATGGCGCGCTGTGGGGGCTCGCCTGGTTTCCGGCCCTGCTCGGCCTGAGCTGGTCCTACAGCGCATGGACAGCGCACGAATTCTTCATGGAGGGCGGCGTGCTCGGCTGGATGGCCGGTGCCGGGCTGATGGGCCTGGTCGTTCTGCTGCAACTGCTGCTCGCCCTGCTGTCCCCGCTGCTCGATGCGCTGTCCCAGCGTGCGGAACCGTTGTGGAATTCCCACCCCGACCTGCCACACGAGGGGCTGGCAGCCGGCATTCTGCGCGCGCTGGAGGAAGGCATCCGGCTGCTGGTCTGGAAGCTGGGGCTGGTGATCCTGTTCTCCCCCTTCCTGCTCTTCGATGCCGGCCGCTATGTCTGGATGCCACTGAGCGGCTTCCTGATCGCGGTGGATTTTCTGGACTACCCACTGTCGCGCCGGCGCCTGCCTTTTTCCCAGCGCAAGAAGCTGTTCCGGACCCATGCTCCGGCCATGCTCGGTTACGCCTTCATGTGCAACCTGCTGTTGCTGACACCGGGGCTCGGCGGGCTCGCCTTCCTGCCCTGCATGCTGGGCGGCACCTGGCTGGTCCTGCGTTGCCTCGAACGCGGGGCCGCTCCGTCCCCGCACTCACCTTCACGACCTGACTGACTACTCATGCGAATTCTCCTGACCGGGGCCACCGGCACCATTGGCCGTGCACTTGCTCTCAATCTGGTGCAAAAAGACCCCGATGTGGAACTGATCCTTGTCGGCCGCAACAACGACCGGCTTTCCGGCGTGGATGACCTGATCCGCGAGCGCGGTGGCAAGGCCCCGCTGCTGGTGCCGCTGGACTTCGCGACGGCCGGCTCACCGCACGTCAAGGAACTCTCGCAGCACCTCGAAGCCGATGGCCTCGACGCGCTGGTCATGGCCGCGGCCACGCACACCGGCCTGCACCCGCTGGATCACCTCAAGCCGGTGGACTTCGACAAGATCATGCGGGTCGGCCTGTACGGCCCCTACTGGCTGGTGCATCACCTGCTCCCCCTGCTGAAGCGCTCTGCGCACGGCAGGGTGCTGGGTGTATCCGACGATGTCGGCGCACAGGGCAAACCCTTCTGGGGCGCATACGGCATGGCCAAGAGCGGCTTCGACACCCTGCTGGAACAGTTTCGGCAGGAAAGCGAAGGCCAGCTGGCGGTCAAGCGCGTGGTGCCGCCAGCCGTGGCCAGCCCGCTGCGGGGCCTGGTCTACCCCGGCGAAGACCCGCGCGAACTGCCGCCAGCCGCCGATGTCACGGCACCCTGGGCAGCGTGGTTGCTGCACAAGGACTGATCGAAAAAAAAAATCTATACTGCCAGTGGACTCAGAGGACACAAACTGGTGGATAACAATGCCCGCGTACTCGTCGTTGATGACGATGAGGACATTCAGGACTTGCTGTTTGCCGCGCTCGATGACGAAGGCTTTATCGTCGATGTCGCCGGAGACGGTAAGAGCGGGCTGCAGCTGATACAGGACAACGAGTACGACCTGGTCGTGCTCGACATCAACCTGCCCGGCCTGAACGGCTACGCGCTGTGTCGCGAGCTACGCAACCACCTGCACGTCTCAGTGCCGATTCTGATGCTGACACTGCGCTCGTCGGTCGACGAGCGGGTGGAAGGCCTGGATGCCGGTGCCGATGACTATCTGACCAAGCCTTTCGAGGTCACGGAACTGCTGGCCCGCATGCGCGCACTGCTGCGCCGCGGCCGTCCCACCGCGGGCAATGTGCTGAAGGTCGCCGACCTCGAACTGGACATGGAAAGCAAGCGCGCCAAACGCGCCGGCAAGGAAATCCACCTGTCACCGATCCACATCAAGCTGCTGGCCACGCTGATGCGTGACGCACCAAACCTGGTCAGCCGCGACACGCTGGCCACGCAGATCTGGGGCGATGAACCACCGGATTCCGATGCCCTGCGGGCGCATATTCATACGCTGCGCGCGGCCATCGACAAGCCCTTTGAAACCGCCTTGCTGAAAACCGTACCGAAGCTCGGCTACCGGCTGGGCTGAACCCGGGCCAACTGCCGCTCAGCGGCGGCGAGGGGCCTCGGCACGCTTGATCGCACTGACCGGCACCTTGAGTTCAACGGCCTGATACAACGCCTTGAGCTGCTCGACGTCCAGCTCCTTGCCCCGCCCGCTGGGTATGCCCGACGGAATCGTGATCGGCCCGTAACGCACCCGCATCAGCCGGGAGACCTGCCCGCCGACCGCTTCGATCATGCGCCGGACTTCGCGGTTGCGTCCTTCGGATATGACCACGTTGTACCAGAGGTTCGCGCTGGTTCCTTCGTCGCGGCGGTCATGGCGAATCGCCACCACCTTGGCCAGCCCGTCTTCGAGCAGCACCCCTTCGCGCAACTGCTTGATCGCTTCGTCTGACAGCCCGCCCAGAACGCGCACCGCGTATTCGCGCTCGATTTCGTAGGAGGGGTGCATCAGCCGGGAAGCCAGTTCGCCATCGGTGGTCAGCAGTAGCAGACCGGAGGTGTTGATATCCAGCCGGCCAACGGCGATCCAGCGCCCTCCCTGCACCTTGGGCAGGCGCTTGAATACCGTCGGGCGCCGCTCGGGATCGGTCCGCGCGACGACTTCGCCCACCTGCTTGCGATAGGCCAGCACCCGCGCCGGGGCCTCGCTGCGCAGAATGATCGCCTTGCCATCCAGGGTGATGTGGTCGGCAACCGAGACACTGGCGCCCGGCTCTGCCGGCTTGCCATTGACCTGAATGCGCCCCTCGGCGACCCAGCTCTCGACCTGACGCCGCGAGCCCACACCGTGCCGTGACAGCAGCTTCTGGATGCGCTCAGGGGTCGTGTCGACCAGCACGCGCCCACCGGAACGACCGGCACCGCGTCGTGCCATCGGCCGTGCCGGGGGCCGCGCTTCGGAACGGGGGGAATCGCTACTGGGTCCGCGACGCGGTGTACGCGGAAATTTATCGCGGCTCATCGGTATCACTCATTGGTGGTTTGGTGCCATCGTCGGCCGGCGACGGAGACGTCTCGGCTTCGGCTTCGGCTTCGGCTTCGGCTTCGGCTTCAGCTTCAGCTTCAGCTTCAGCTTCAGCTTCAGCTTCAGCTTCAGCTTCGTTGTCAGTATCGCCCGTTTCGCTGTCCGGGGTCGTGATTCCGGGGAGCTCCATGTCGATCTCCAGCGCCTTCAGGGCGGCCTCGAGACGGTCGGGGTCATCCAGGTCCGGCAGCGATGGCAACTGGTCCAGGCTGCTCAGGTTGAAGTCATCCAGAAACTGGCGGGTCGTGGCCAGCAGGGCCGGCCGGCCCGGCGCTTCGCGATGCCCGACTTCCTGCACCCAGCCCCGCTCCAGCAGGGTCTTCAGGATATTCCCGGACAGCGTCACGCCGCGAATCTCTTCGATGTCGCCACGCGTCAGCGGCTGTCGGTAGACGACCAGCGCCAGCGTTTCCAGCAATGCCCGCGAATATTTCTGCGGCTTTTCCTGCCACAGCTTGCGCACCCAGTCCGTGTATTCGCTACGCACCTGGATGCGGTAGCCGCTGGCCACCTCCGAGAGTTCCAGGCTGGTGCCATCCAGTTCATTGCGCAAGCCTTCCAGCGCCTCGCGCAGTTGTGCGCGGTCGGTGTTCATGCCCTCGCGCAGGATGTCGAGGAGGCGGGACAGCGACAGCGGCGTATCCGATGCCAGCAGCAGGGCGCGGACGATTTCCGCCAGTGCAGGTGTGCTCATGAGGAGGGGGCTCCGGCCAGGCGCAGCTCGATGGGCCCGTAGGGCACCGGCTGCACGACGTTGAGAATGCCGTTGCGGGTGAGCTCCAGCACGGCAAGAAAGGTCACGATCAGGCCACCACGGCCTTCCTCCCGCACCCACAGCTCGAGCAAACCGCTGCTGCGTCGTTCCCGCAGCAATTCCAGTACCCGGCTCATGCGTTCACGCACGGACAGCGGCTCCCGGGAAATGGTGTGCGAGCGCAGCAGCTCGGCCCGGGACAGCAACTCCTGCAGGGCGACCAGCAATTCCCGCAGCGGAGGCGGGGCCGGTTGCGGGGCTTCGTAATCCTCGACCAGTGCACTGGCCGGCCAGATATCCCGGGCAACCCGCGGCAGGTTGTCCAGTTCCCGGGCGCCAATGCGCACCTGGGCGTAGGCCTGCAGTCGCCGGGCCAGTTCCGCACGCGGGTCATGCTCTTCGCCGTCCTCGTCCGCCATCTTGGGCAGCAGCAGGCGGGACTTGATCTCCGCCAGCCACGCGGCCATGACCAGATACTCCCCGGCCAGCTCCAGCCGCAAGGTGTCCATCAGGCGGATGTACTCCAGGTACTGCGCGGTGATCATCGCCACCGGGATGTCCAGCACGTCCAGGTTCTGCCGCCGGATCAGATACAACAGCAGGTCCAGTGGCCCTTCAAAGGCATCCAGCACCACCCGCAAGGCTTCCGGCGGGATGTACAGGTCATCGGGCAGCGCCGACAGCATCTCGCCGCCGACACGGATGGACTTGGCCTCCGCCTCGTCCGCGGCCGGCGTCGCGCCGGCTTCGTCGCTGTCGGTCACAGGAACCCGAGGACCTCGTGCACCCGCGCCACGGTCTTCTCCGCCCGCGCACGCGCATTTTCGGCAGCCCGGGTGAGGATCGACTCCAGCGCCGCATGGTCTGCCTGCAGCTCCTGGTAACGCGCCTGGATCGGGTCCAGCAGGGCGACCGTGGCCTCGGCCAGGTCACCCTTCAGTTTGCCGTAGCCACTGCCGGCGTACTCCTCGACGATGGCATCGACGGAGCGGTCGGTCACGGCCGCGAAGATCTGCAGCAGGTTGCTCACCCCGGGCTTGGCAACCGGGTCGTAGCGAATCTCGCCGTCCATGTCGGTAACGGCGCGCTTGATCTTGCGCGTCGTGGTCTTGGCATCATCCAGCAGGTACACCGCATTGGTCGGCGCATCCTCGGACTTGCTCATCTTCGCAGTCGGTTCCTGCAGCCCCATGATGCGCGCACCCACCGGCGGGATGAACGGCTCCGGCTTGGTGAACACCTCACCGTGCTGCTGGTTGAAGCGGTCGGCAATGTCCCGCGTCAGCTCCATGTGCTGCTTCTGGTCATCGCCCACCGGCACCAGCTCGGCCTGATACAGCAGGATGTCCGCCGCCATCAGCACCGGATAGGTAAACAGGCCGGCATTGATGTTGTCCGCATGCTTGCGCGACTTGTCCTTGAACTGGGTCATCCGGTTCAGCTCGCCCATCTGGGTGTAGCAGCTCAGGATCCAGGCCAGATGACCATGTTCGCGCACCCGCGATTGCGCGAAAATCTGGCTGCGCTCCGGGTTCAGGCCGCAGGCGATGTACAGGGCCAGAAAGTCGCGGCAACGGCGGCGCAGGTCGGCAGGGTCCTGGCGCACCGTGATCGAATGCAGGTCCACCAGCAGGAACAGGCAGTCGTAATCATCCTCCAGCTTGCGCCAGTTGCGGATCGCGCCGATATAGTTGCCCAGGGTCAGCTGGCCTGAAGGCTGGATACCGGAAAGCAGCACGGGTCGCGTCACAGGAGGTTGCCTCGAAAAAAACGACGCATTATAGAGGCTGCGTGTCCGGCCCCACGGTTTGGTGCGCCTGCTGCCTACAGGCCCAGCGGGGCCGGGTCCCCCAACCCTTCACGAATCAGTTCCGGCGCCGAGCCGTGCATGTCGATCACCGTGGTCGCCGCGTGCTGGGTTTCCCCGCCATCAATCAGCAGGTCGATCTGGCCACGATGCAACTCGTCAAACTGTTCGGCCTCGGTGCAGGGAAATTCGTGACCGGGGAGATAGGCGGTGCAGGACAGCAGCGGCTCTCCCAGTTCGGCGACCAGCGCCTGGCTGATCGGGTGCGCACAGACGCGCACACCGACCGTCTTGCGCTTGTCTCCCTGCACGCGCCGCGGAACCAGGTGGCTGGCCCGCAGGATGAAGGTATAAGGCCCCGGGGTACCCGCACGCAGAATCCGGAAATGCCAGTTATCCACACGGGCAAACTGCGAAATGATCGACAGGTCCGGGCAGATCAGCGTAAACAGGTGGTCCTTGCCCAACCCGCGCAGACGCCGGATGCGATCGGCAGCATCCTTGGAGTCGATCGCGCACGCAAAGGCGTAGGTGCTGTCGGTCGGGATCGCCAGGACCTCTCCCGAGCGCAGGGCCTCCACGGCCTGGCGGATCAGGCGGGGCTGCGGGTTCTCCGGATGGATTTGCAGGGTTCTCACGGGGGCGGGGTTAACGAGGTTAATCGCGCAGTGTCCCTATAATCAGCACATGCGACAACTACTCGACTCCGCACCGGCCCTGGTTTTTCTTGCCGGCGTCTTTCTCAAGGACATCTACACGGCCACGCTGTGGCTGATGATCAGCCTGGTCGCGCTGGTGCTGTATTACCGGGTTGCCGAGCAGCGCTGGCACCGTACCCACGTCATTACCGCGCTGGTGGCCGTGACGCTGGGGGGGCTGACACTGCTGATTCGCGACCCCCTGTTCATCAAGTACAAACCCACGGCCATTTACGGCGGCTTTGCACTTGCCCTGCTGGGTAGTCATTTCGTGGGCAGCAAGGTGTTGCTGGCCCGGTTTCCGCAAAAACTGGTGCAGTTTCCCGAACCGCTGTGGCGCAAGGTGAATTTTGCCTGGGCCCTGTTTTTTGCCCTCAGCGCGGCAGTCAACGTCGTACTGGCACAATGGCTCAGCGACGAAAACTGGGTGCTCGCGAAGACCTTCGGGTTCCCGGTGGCCTGGCTGCTGTTCATGCTGGCCCACATGCCGTTTGCCGCACCCTACCTGCAGTCTGAAGACGACAAAACCGAGAAAAAACCTGATGTGGTACGCGATCCTGGGGCGTGACGTTCCCGACAGCCTGGAAAAACGCAAAGCGGTACGGGAGGCCCACCTGGAACGCATCCAGAAACTGGTCAGTGAAGGCCGGGTCCTGCTCGCCGGCCCGTTTCCGGCCGTCGACAATGACGACCCGGGTCCGGCCGGATTTACCGGCAGCCTGATGGTGGTGGATTTTCCGGATCTGGCCGGTGCACAGGCGTGGGCGCAGGCCGACCCCTATGTCAGCGGTGGCGTTTTCGAGTCTGTCGAAGTCAAACCTTTCAAGCCGGTTCTGCCGTGAGCGCCGAACGCGTCGGCCGGATAACAGCACTGCTCGAGGCTGCATTCGACACCACCGACATCCAGGTCCGCGATGACAGCGCATTGCACGCCGGGCATGCCGGTGCAGCCAGCGGCGCCGGGCACTTCCACGTGCGCATTCGCGCCCACGCATTTGCCGGGATGCCACCGCTGGCGCGCCATCGCGCCGTGTACGCCGCTGTGGACGCGATGATGGGCAGCGATATCCACGCCCTCTCCATCGACGCCGCAGCGCCGGAGCCCGCATGACGTTTCGCCCCGGGTGCCTGCTGGCCATCGGTCTTGTTGCCGGCAGCGCCTTTGCCAGTGAAACCGGCCACAAGATGGGTGACACCGAAGCCGCCGACAAGGTGCACTGGAACGCCGGAATCGGCCTGGCCTCGCTGGCCTACCCCAGCTGGCGCGGGTCGGATGAGGGCAATACGCTCATTCTTCCGGCGCCGGTGTTTTCCATCTGGACCGCGCACTCGGAAATCGGGCGCGGCGGGGTACGGGCCCAGTTCAACCTGACGGACCGCTTGCTGCTGCGGGCATCATTCAGCGGCTCGCTGCCGGCCAACAGCGATGGCTCGGCGCTGCGCGAAGGGATGCCGGACCTCGACCCCACCCTGGAAACCGGGCCTGCGCTGAGCTGGCTCTCACCACGCTATGGTGCCTGGCAATGGCGCGCCGAAACGCTGTTGCGTGGCGTGTTCACGCTGGACCTGCGCAGCCCCCAGTGGCTCGGAGTGACCGTGCAACCGCGGGTCTCACTGTTCTGGACCAAGGGCAACCCGGAAACCGAAAACATGTGGTTTGCCCGGGTCGCCGTCGGACCGATCTGGGCCAGCAAGAAGCAGCATCGCTACTACTATTCGGTCACCCCGGAACAGGCAGAAGCCAACCCGTTGCTGCGTCCTTACGCCGCCGCGGGAGGCTACAGCGGCACACGGGCCAATGTCAGTTTCACCTGGGTCCACGGCAAGGTCAGCGTGTCGTCCTACATCGGCTATGACAACCTGCGCGGCACGGCCTTCGAAGACAGCCCACTGCGCCCCGAGGCGGACTACTGGCTGGCGGGTGCTTTCCTGAGCTGGCGTTTCTGGGGGCCGACCCGACCGCTGGACCTGGAAGACTAGGCCGCGGCGGGAATGCGATTCAACGGGATGGGCGGAGAATTTCGGGCCTAATTGCCAGCGGCATCCAGCACGCGCAGCAGGGCGGCCTCATCCCAGACCTCGACCCCCAGCGCCTGGGCCTTGGTCAGCTTGGAACCGGCCTTTTCTCCGGCGATGAGCAGATCGGTGCGCGCCGACACCGACCCGGTGACCTGAGCTCCCAGGGCCTGCAACCGCGCCTTGGCTTCGTCACGCGCCAGACCGGAAAGGGTGCCGGTCAGCACGATCGTCTTGCCCGCAACCGGACTGTCCGCTACCGGGGCCGGGGCGGCATCCGGCCAGTGGATACCGGCGTCGAGCAGCGCCTGCACCTGCTCGCGGTGGGTCGGGTTGGCGAAATACTGGTGCACATGCGCGGCCACGATGGGACCGACATCCGGCACGGCCTCCAGTTGTTCCGGCGTGGCGCTCATGATCGCGTCCAGGGTATGCAACTCCTCAGCCAGCCGCTGCGCGGTCACTTCACCGACCTCGCGTATGCCCAGCGCAAAAAGAAAGCGCGGCAAGGTGGTGGACTTTGATCGTTCCAGCGCTTGCACCAGGTTCTGTGCCGACTTGGCGCCCATCCGTTCCAGCGACGCCAGTTGCCCGGCTTCCAGCGCGTACAGGTCGGCCGGTGTGGCAATCCATTGCTGCTCCAGCAGAACCCGGATCAGCTTTTCCCCCAGCCCGTCGATATCCATGGCCTTGCGGGAGACAAAATGGATCAACGCCTGCGCTTGCTGCGCCGGGCAGGCAAGACCTGCGGGGCAACGAATCGCGGCTTCCTCGCCGGTCCGCACGACGGGCGTCTGGCAAACCGGGCACTGCGCCGGCTCGCTGACTTCACAGGCATCCGCAGGCCGCAGTTCCGGCTGTGGCTTCACCACTTCCGGGATCACGTCGCCGGCGCGCTGGACGATGACCGTGTCACCGACACGCACGTCCTTGCGGCGAATTTCATCCATGTTGTGCAGGGTGGCATTGGAAACCACCACGCCACCGACCTTGACCGGGCGCAGGCGGGCAACCGGGGTCAATGCGCCGGTCCGTCCAACCTGCCAGTCCACCGCCTCCAGCACGGTGCTGGCCTGCTCCGCGGCAAATTTCCAGGCGATGGCCCAGCGCGGCGCGCGGGCGACGCTGCCGGCCTTTTCGCGCAGGGCGAATTCCTCGACCTTGATGACCAGACCATCAATGTCGTACGGCAACTGCGCACGCTGCTGCTGCAGCTGGTGATAGACATCGATGCAGGCATCCACACTATTCGCCGGGCGAATGTCACGGGCCACACTGAACCCCCAGTCGCGGCACTGCTGCAGGAACTCGCTCTGCGAATGACCGACTTCGACGCTGCTGCCGCCCTGCCCATAGGCATAAAACTGCAGCGGACGGCGGGCCGTCACCTGCGCATCGATCTGCCGCAGCGAACCGGCAGCGGCATTGCGGGGGTTGGCAAAAGGCGGCCGACCTTCGGCCTCGGCGCGCCGGTTGAGGTCGGCAAACTGGGCGTGGGTCATGACCACTTCCCCCCGCACCTCAATCCACTCCGGCAGGTTCTCCCCGCGCAGTCGCAGTGGAATATTGCGGATCGTCCGTACGTTCGGTGTGACATCCTCACCCACCGCACCATCACCGCGCGTTGCGCCCTGGACCAGCAGGCCATGCTCGTAACGCAGCGACATCGCCAGGCCATCCAGCTTCGGCTCGCAGAGGTATTGCGGGCGGTCACCCAGCAGCTTGCGCAGGCGGGTATCGAATTCGCGAAACTCCGCCTCATCGAAGACATTCGCCAGACTCAGCATCGGCAGCGCATGGGTGACGGCCGCAAAGCTGGTCTGCACCGGGCTGCCCACCCTTTGGGTCGGCGAGTCCGGTGTCTGCAGGCCGGGATACCGGGCTTCCAGCTCCTCCAGCTCACGACGCAAGGCGTCGTAGGCACCGTCGCTCAGCTCAGGCGCATCTGCAACGTAGTAGAGGTAGTCATGATGCCGCAGCGATGCGGCCAGCTGGGCGTGCCGTTCCGTCGCAGCGGACGGAACCTGCTCAGTCAAGGACGCGGGTGCGCACGCTATCGCGCAGCGCTTCCAGGCCCTCGATGGTCAGCGGCTGGCGCTGATGGTCAACCAGCTGGGCATCGAACTTGCTCCCCAGGCTTTCGGCCGTGGTGATGACATCCTCAAGCACCGGTACGGCCTTGTCACCCAGGTTGTCGAGCTCGAGGTAAAAGATCAGCCCCGGCGTGCGCAGCGAATCGGCTTCGTCCGGGTTCAGCGTTCCCGGCTTGGTAATCGAGCCTACGCTGTAGAGGTTGCTGCCATCGGCGGCACGCTTGTGGTAGTAGCCGAACTCGCCATAGGACAGCCCCGCGGCTTCCAGGGCCGGGTGCAGGACGAATGGATCCAGCGGCACCGCATCCACCTGATGCAGCGACACGGCCAGAATGCCGGGCGGCATGCTCGACAGCGCCGGCTCGTTATCCACGCTGGGCTCGCGGCGCGACCCCAGGGTGCGCGGCTTGCCCACACCGACGTCCTCGTCGAACAGCGGCATCTGTGTTTCTTTCGGCCGCTCCCGCCATACCGCCTGCTGATTGCTGCGACGGCGTGCCTGCCAGTAAATGCCGGCCACCGCCAGTACAGCGACACCCAGTAATACGATTTGTAGTTCGTTCATACCTGCCTCAAGCCGGTTCCTCGGTCATTGCAACCGCAGCGCTGACGTCCACTCCAACAAGCCGGGATACCCCCGCCTCCTGCATGGTGACGCCGTGCAATGCGTCAGCCATTTCCATCGTGACCTTATTATGCGTGACGACGATGAATTGCACCTGCGCACTCATCTCCTTGACCACTTCACAGAAGCGGACCACATTGGCGTCATCCAGCGGCGCGTCCACCTCATCGAGCATACAGAACGGTGCGGGATTCAGCTCGAACAGCGCAAACACCAGCGCGACCGCCGTGAGAGCCTTTTCGCCCCCGGAGAGCAGCGCAATCGACGCATTGCGTTTGCCTGGCGGACGCGCCATCACACGGACACCCGAACTGAGTACGTCGTCGCCAATCAGTTCCAGACCGGCCTCACCCCCACCGAACAACCGGGGGAAACGTTCCTTGAACCCGTTATTGACGGCATTGAAAGTTTGCCGGAACAGCGCCCGGGTCTCCCGGTCGATCTGTGCCATCGCGGTTTCCAGCTGCTCCAGCGCATCCTTGAGGTCGGCGTCCTGATTGCGCAGATCCTCTGCCCGCTTCGATTCTTCCTCGAACTCTTCCACCGCCGCCAGGTTGACCGGACCCAGTCGCGCCAGCTTGTTCTCGAGCGAATCCAGCGCCTCCTGCACGCCACTCAGGGTCTGGCCGTCAACGATGGCATCGACCGCGCGCTGTGGGCTCAGTGAATGCTCGTCCATCTGCTCGACCAGCGAATCCTGCCGGCTGGCCAGCCGCTCGCGCTCGAGCCGTAGCTCCTGCACCGCCGCGATCGCCGCCTCGTTGCGGTTGCGGGCCTCTTCCATCGCCCGCTGGGCCTGCGCCCGCACCTTGCCAGCCTCAAGCACCTGCGCCTGCGCCTGATCGCGCCGCTCGGTCTGGGCCTGAAACTCGGCAGCGGCCTGCTCCCGCTTGGCCCCGGTGATCTCGCCCTGAGGCAGCTCCGCCAGCGCCAGTCGCGCGCGCTCCATGCCCTGGCGGATCTGCTCCAGGCCCTGATTGCGGGATGCCACGCTGGATTCCGCCGCGGCACGTCGACGCGCCAGGTCCTCGCGCTGCTGCCGCAGCTGACCCAGTTGACGGCGCAGGTTCTGCGCAGTTTGCTGAGCCTGGGTGTTTTCCGATTGCACGGCGCGCCAGCGTTCCTCTGCATCCTGGGCAACCTGGCTGGCCGCGCTCAGCAAGCCGGAGCTGCGTTCAAGGCTCGCGCTGACGCGGGTAATTTCCTCGGTCAGGTCGGCAGATTCGGCCGTGATCGCCTGCACCGCCGCTTCGGCATCGGCCAGACGCTTCTGGTATCGCTCCAGCTGGGTCTCCGCACGGGTCAGCTGTTCATCGGCGCGAGCACGCTCGCGCCGCAATTCATCCAGAGCCCGCCCGGCATCGCCCCAGGCCTTTTCGGCCTCCTGCTGGGCAACCCGCGCCTGCTGGCGCTTCTGTTCGGCTGTGTCTGCAACCTGCTGCGCCTGAGCAAATTCTCGCTCGGCCGCCTCGAGGGCTTTCTGGCGCAGCAGCACGCCGGCACTGGCATCCTGCTCCCGCGCACCCCGCACGGCACCGGGCCAGTGAATTTCGCCGCTTGCGCCCACCGCTGGCTGGCCCTGCGCAAGCGCGGCGGCGACAGCGGCGGCGTCGGCGCAAAACCGGAAATCCGCCAGAAACCGGATAACGGCCGGAGGCGCGGTCACATCCCAGGCCAGCGATGCCGCATCCGTGGCCTGTGCCGGCTGCGCCGGCCCAACGACCACGGCACTGCCCGCCGGCAATGGCGCTTGTGGCATCCCCGACACCAGGGGCGCCCGCAGCCACTCGTGAAGGACCGCCTCCACCGCAATTTCGCGCCCTTCCGGTACCCGCAGCTGCTCGCCGAGCACGCCGGTAATCGCCAGCCCCATCTCCTGCAGACGCGTCTTGAGATCCGCCTCGTCGGTACCGAGGCTGCGTTCCTGCTCCGCTTGCAGGACGTTGAAGCGCGCCCGCGTCTGCGTCAGGACGGACGTCGCATCCCGCGAGGTTGCCTCGGCCTGCTGCACGGCCTCACGGGCAGCCGCCAGATTCTTGGCCGCTGACTCCACCGTGGCCTGCGCCTGTTCCTGGCTGGCCATGGCCTGGGTTGCCTGCTGCTGCAGCGCTTCCAGGTTTTCCACCGGCGGCTGCGAACGCAGCTGATTCAGCTCGTTCTCCACCGCCTGTCGCTTCTGTTCGGCATGGTTTTGCTGGCGCCGCAGCTGGTCGCAGCGCGCCTGCTCCCGGGCCTGTTCGGTACGGGGTTCTTCCAGCGCCTTGCGTGCGTCCAGCAACTGGGTCTGTGCCTGATTCAGCGACTGCCCGGCAGACTGCTGGCGGGTTTCGGCTTCGGACTCGCGGGCCGTGAGCTGATTGATTTCGGCATCAATCCGGGCCAGTTTCTCGTCGGCCTGAACGTGGTCGGTGCGCGCGGTCTCGAGCTGTTGCTCCAGTCGCGTCGCCTCCTGCTGCAGCTGGTCCAGTTCGCGCTGCCGGACCGAACGCAGTTGCTGCTGATGCTGCAGTTCCTGATCAATCCGGGCCAGCGCAGCCTGACTGGCGTAGAAGGACTCGTCCGCCGAGCGACCGAGCGCCGCTGCCTGGGCCTGCGCCTCCTCGGCAGCCTGCTGCTTGACGATGGAATCGGTGAGCACGTGGCGGGTCTCGGTTACCGCCTGCTCTGCCGTGGCCACCTTTTCATCTCCTGCCTTGCGCAGCGCGGTGATTTCCTGCCAGCGCAAGCCAAACATGGCCGCACGCAATGCACGCTGCTCAGCCCGGTACTCCTTGTACCGCCGTGCCGCATTCACCTGACGCTTCAGCCGCGCAATGCGCTCGTCGATCTCGCTGATCAGGTCATTGAGGCGTTCCAGGTTTTCACGGGTGTGGCGAATCCGGTTTTCCGTTTCCCGCCGCTTTTCCTTGTACTTGGAAACCCCGGCCGCCTCTTCCAGCATGTGCCGGAGGTCATCCGGCTGGGCTTCGACCAGGCGCGAAATCGTGCCCTGCTCGATGATCGCGTAGTTCGCGCGCGGGCCGAGGCCGGTCCCGAGGAACAGCTCGGTGACATCCTTGCGGCGGCAACGCTGGCCGTTGATGTAGAACACCGACTGGCCATCACGGGTCAGCTCCCGGCGTACGGCGATTTCCGCGTAAGCGCCCCATTGACCGGTGAGCTTGCCTTCGGCGTTGTCGAAGACCAGTTCAATGGATGCGCGCCCCACCGGCTTGCGGGTGCGCGATCCGGTGAAGATCACGTCTTCGAGGGAGGTGCCGCGCAACTGGCGGGCGCTGGATTCGCCCAGAACCCACCGCACGGCGTCTATCAGGTTGGACTTGCCACACCCATTCGGCCCGACAATCGCAGTCAGGCTGCTGGACAGGCGCAACTCGGTGCGATCGACGAAAGACTTGAATCCGGCGAGACGGATAGCCGTAAGGCGCAAACGAGTCTCCCTGTGAAAAACGCGCTAGTGTAAATTAGCGCGCCCCCCGCGACATACCCAGCGCCATGCCAAGCATGCCCAGCACCGAACTCGAGACCTTCGACAACCCCCGGCCCGGACGTGACTACGTGATCCGGATGCGCATGCCGGAGTTCACCTGCCTGTGCCCGAAGACCGGCCAGCCTGACTTCGCCACGCTGTACCTGGACTACATCCCGGACCAGCGCTGCGTCGAGCTGAAATCGTTGAAGCTGTACCTCTGGTCATACCGCGACAAGGGCGCCTTCCATGAAGCCGTCACCAACGAACTGGCCGACAAGCTGGTCGGGCTGCTCGATCCCCGCTTTCTGCGCCTGCGTGCCGAGTTCTATGTACGTGGCGGGATCTACACGGATGTCGTCGCTGAACACCGCGCTCCCGGTTGGGAACCGCCAACGCCGGTTGCAGTCTGAGCCGGCGACCGACGCCGTTTGCAGACCGTAAAAACATGCGCACATTGCCGCCCCTGCCGCGCCCGTTGGCACCGCTGAACCCGTCTTTTCGCGCAACGCGACTTGCCTTGACGGTTTGAGTCTGATACCAATGCGCGGTTTCCACCTTCCCACTGCACCCGAATAATTCATGAGCAGCAGCCAAGCCACCCCCGAACTCGGACAGTTCACTCCTTACGAGGCCAAGTCCGGCGAGGAGTACATGAGCGCAGGGCAGCGCCAGCACTTTCGGGAAATTCTCGAGACCTGGAAGTCCAACCTGATGGAAGAGGTGGACCGCACCGTGCACCACATGCAGGATGAAGCGGCGAACTTCCCCGACCCCACGGACCGGGCCACGCAGGAGTCCGAGTTCAGTCTGGAACTGCGCACCCGCGACCGCGAGCGCAAACTCATCCGCAAGATCGAGAAGACCCTGCGGCGTCTGGACGATGACGAGTTCGGCTTCTGCGAAAGCTGCGGTTCCGAAATCGGCATTCGCCGGCTTGAAGCCCGCCCCACTGCCGACCTGTGCGTGGACTGCAAGAGCCTGGAAGAAATCCGCGAGCGCCAGCTCGGTCGCTGATTTCCACCACGGAATATATCGGGCGCTTCGCGCCCTCCCCTTCGGGCCCGCTGCATGCCGGCTCGCTGGTTTCCGCCCTGGCCTCATGGCTGGATGCAAGAGCCCATGGCGGGCGCTGGCTGTTGCGCATCGAGGATGTCGACAGCGAACGCTGCAAGCCCGAACACGCAGCGACCATTCGCCACCAGTTGCGGGCGCTGAGTCTGCACTGGGATGCCGAACTGCCACCGCAGCAGCAGCGCCTGGCGCGCTATGACCACCTCCTTTCCGAATGGCTGGAAACCGGAGTCGCCTACGCATGCCGCTGTACACGACGTGACCTGAGCCCCTATCGCGGACGGGGAGAAACCTGCTACCCCGGCCTCTGTCGCGACCGCGGACTGCCACGCGAAGGCAACGCGATTCGTTACCGGCTGCCGGAACCCTCCACGGTAGATTTCACAGACAGACTCCTGGGCCCAAAGCAGCAGTGCGTGGCCCGGCAATGCGGAGATGTGGTGCTGCAGCGGCGCCAGGGTGACTACACCTACCAGTTCGCCGTCAGCGTGGATGATGCCGAGCAGGGCATTACCCATGTTGTTCGCGGCGAGGACCTGCTGGCCTCCACCGGGCGGCAGATGCTGCTCATACGCCAGCTGGGCCTGCCCGCACCACGCTACCTGCACCACCCGCTGCTGCGCGATGCGCAGGGCCAGAAACTCAGCAAATCCACAGGGGCCACCGCCCTGAATCTCGAGCAGCCCCGGGAAACCCTGAGCGCGGCATTGCGCGAGCTCGGCATCACGCCCCCGCCAGATGCTCCGCGGATACCCTGCGCACAGCTGCTTGAGCAGGCTCTGAGTCGCTGGACCCTGCTCACCGGCGGGAGTTCTGGCAAAATGGGGTTTTAGTGCAGCGCAGCAGTTGAATGGCCAAGGTTCTGAGCCGTCGCGGGGGAACATCGTCAGTTCGCCTGATCAACAAGTATCCCAATCGTCGTCTGTACGACACGGTGATCAGCCGCTATATCACGCTGGAAGAGATACGTGATCTCGTCATCGACAATATCCCCTTCCGCGTCGAGGACAAGCGCACCAAGGACGACATCACGCGCAGCATCCTGCTCCAGGTCATCATGGAACAGGAAGAAAAAGGCACACCGATCCTGTCCAAGGACGTCCTGCTGCACATCATCCGCTTCTACGGCGACTCCATGCAGAACAGCGTGAGCCACTACCTGGAATTGTCTCTGGAGCTGTTCTCGGACCAGCAATCGCAATTCAAGGACCAGGTGAAGCGCCTGGTTGGCAGCGCGGGCAACCCCCTGCATGCCTTGAGCGAACTGGCCGATGAAAACCTGCCCATCTGGCGCAAGGTCCGGCAGGAATTCCTGTCCAACCTCGGCCGCAAGAAAGACGACGACGGCCCCGACAGCCCACGCTGACACCCAGCGGCTGCAGGCCGCGCAAGGACCGCTTCATCGCGCAAGGAATCCCGGACAAAGACTCCTTATGCCTTTGTTTTTACGGGAGCTGGTGAAATTTTGCTGCAATGCACTTGCGCACCGCACCAATTCGTGTATACTGCACTGCAACATGAGTGCTCACTCATACAACACAGGACCGCGACTCTGGCGCGACCCGTGTTAAACCGTGTCTCCTCCAGAAAGACGCAAAGTCTTTCTCGCACCTTGACCCCCGGCCTCAAACCGGGGGTTTTTTATGGGCGCAAGGAAAAGGGGCGCAGCGCCCCTGATCCCCCGATCCCCCCGGAATCAGTTCACCGGAAAAGCCGTCCAGCCTGCCAACCAGTTGCTGGCAATGCCGGGCCTTAGCGCACCGATAAAGTTGGCACCCTCATCCCAGAACTCGTCCTGCGGGATGCTGGCCGGAGCAAGCGGCAGGTCCACCAGCGCCGGGGTAAAGGCCATCGCGTCGGTCGCAAGGACATTGCGTACCTGCAGGCCCACGTGCGCCACGGACGATGCGTGCATACCGGAAAAGTAGGCCGCCTCGGAAAAACCGGCATCATCATCGGCGTGACCGTTTTCGTCATCGAAACCGTTGCGACCCGCCTTGCCGTTCTCATGCAGCAATAGCCCCGAGAACGCGAGCTCACCCCGGTTGATCAGTTCCCGGACCCCGGCTCCGCGCAGATCGATCGCCTCGCGATTGAAGCCGGACAGCAAGATGTTGTGAAACCGGCCGGCGGTCCCGTGGCGCAAGGTCATCCCGCGATGCACGTGGGTGGAACTGGGCTCGGCCAGCATGGTGACGTTGTAGAACGTCGGGGCCGAGCGCGGCGTCGCATCCGGATTTTTCTTGTCGTTGTCCCCTTCGAAGCCATTGTCCCCGGTATCGGGATACATCAACAGAAAAATGTACTGGGCACGCCCGCGCCAACCCTTGTCCCAGTCAAAGGCGTCATCCCCGGGGCCAGAAACAACGACATGGCTCAATTCCGCCGTGCCGCCAAAGAGCTCCACGCCATCGTCCAGTCCGCGATGCACCTGCACGTGGCGCACGATGCTGCCACTCCCGCAGCCAGCAAGTGTCAAGCCGTTCAATTCGTTGTCGCGGGACATTTCATAACCGGCAAACTCGATACGTACGTACTCCAGCACGCCACAGCTGCCCTGGACGTTATCACCACCATAAAAGGCCCGCTGGTCGCCACCCGGCAGGCCTTCCACCTGCGGATTGTCCTGATTGACCGGCGCATCACCGAGCAGCACCACTCCCCCCCAATCACCGGAACGCCGGGACCCCACCGGCTTGGCACTGGTGAAGACGATCGGTGCGTCCACCCGTCCCCGTGCATGGATGGAGGCTTCCCGGGTCACGATCAACGCGGATCCCGGCATACCCAGAACGGTCACACCGGCCTCGA
>JBFHON010000005.1:0-23195 GCA_041593295.1 Oceanococcaceae bacterium
GCTCCATGGGGTCCTCGACTTCCAGCTCGAGGCGCTCGACAAGCAACGTACACAAATCACCATGCAGCACCGCGTCGGTGGCTATTCCCCGGATGATCTCGGGGAATTCGCAACGGTCGTCGACCAGGTGCAGGCCCTGCAGCTCAACAGCCTGGCCAAACACCTCACTGCCCCTGCCAAGGAACCCCAGTCACCATGAAAATCGACACTTCGCACCCTGTACTGGTCACCGGCGCCAATGGCTATCTGGCCTCGTGGATCGTCAAGGACTTGCTGGAAGCCGGCTGCACCGTTCACGCCACGGTTCGCGACCCGTCCAACACCGCCAAAACCGGGCATTTGCTGGCCGCTGCCGAAAAAGCCCCCGGCACGCTGAAACTGTTCGCTGCCGACCTGATGCAGGACGGCAGTTTCGACGAAGCGATGCAGGGCTGTGCCACGGTGATGCACACCGCCTCCCCTTTCGTGGTGCGGGGCATCAAGGACGGCTACCGGGACCTGATCGAACCGGCAGTCCACGGCACGCGCAACGTGCTGGAAAGCTGCAACAAGGTCGACGCGGTAAAGCGGGTCGTGCTGACCTCGTCCGTGGTCGCGGTCTATGGCGACAATGCCGATGCGGCTGGCCAGACCCTGACCGAAGCGGACTGGAACACCACCTCGACAGCTGAGCATCAGCCCTACCCGGCATCCAAGACCGCCGCCGAAAAAGCCGCGTGGGAAATCTGCAAGGTCCAGCAACGCTGGGACCTGGTCACCATCAACCCCGGCCTGGTCCTGGGGCCATCCCTGACAACCGCCTCAGGATCGGAGTCGCTGGCCATCATCGGCGACCTGGTCAAGGGCAAATTGCGTACGGGCGTACCCGACCTCGAAATGGGGATCGTCGATGTCCGCGACATCGCCAGGGCCCACGTCCGTGCGGCATTCACCCCGGAAGCCGAAGGGCGCCACCTGCTGGTCAGTGAAACGGTCAGCATGTTGCAGATCGCAGACATCATCCGCAAAAAATTCGGAACACGGTTCAAGCTTCCTAAGAGCACCGTGCCCAAATTCCTGGTCTGGCTGGTCGGGCCCCTGCAGGGCATTTCCCGCAAGTTCGTCGCGCTGAATGTCGGCCACCCGCTGCGCTTTGACAACAGCAAGAGCCGGACCGCGCTGGGGATGGACTACATCCCGGCAGAGCAGACCATCATTGACCACCTTCAGCAGATGCTGGATGACGGCATCCTGCGGGGGTGAGCAGTCTGAGCGACCTGGTCCGGGTTTACGACAATGCCCTGGCCCCGGAAATCTGCGAGCGCCTGCTGGCCCTGTGGCACCGACACGCGGACCTGCAGCAGCGCAACGGCGCCAGCGTGCGCCGGGAACTGGCGCACAGCGAATGGACCGAACTGGATCTGGCGCGCAGCGGCGACGCCGTGCTCTCGCAGCTCCTGAGCCGGCAGGTGCAGGATGCCTACCAGCGCTACAACCGCGAACTCGGCCTCAGCCTGCCCATTTCGCCGCCGCGCAAGACCGACCGCTGGATACTCAAGCGCTACCGCCCCCGCAGCAACGGCGCAAAGGCCGAACAGTTCCAGCCCCACTTCGACTCGGTAGGCCCTGCCTGCAACCGTTACCTGGTGTTGCTGTGGTACCTCAACGATGTGGCAGCAGGCGGTGCAACCCGGTTTCTGGACCTGGACCTTGCGATCACGCCCCGCGCCGGACGGTTGCTGATGTTCCCGCCCTACTGGATGTTCCAGCATGCGGGTGAACCCCCGGAGTCCGGGGACAAGTACATTCTCTCCACCTACCTCACCTACTGACATATCGACCCGTGTCATACGACCTGGATACCTCTACGCGTGACTGATCTGGCAACCGCCCATCAATATTTTCAGCAGGGGGACCTGAACGGCACCGTGCAGGCCCTGCAGCAGATTGCCCCCGGAGACCGCGACCTGGAGTGGCATAGCCTGAAGGCAGTGACCCACGCACTGCGTGGTGAATTCGAACAGGCCGAGCGTATCCTGCAGGATCAGCTGAGCCAGTACCCGGACAACCTCGCCCTGCGGATCAATCTCGGCAACGTGCAAATGGACCAGGGGCAGGTTGAAGCCGCTTTGGCCACCTTCGCCTATGCCACCCGGATGCACCCGGACTCCTCTGCCGCCTGGCACAACCTGGGGATTGCCCAGATGGCAGGCCGCCAGTGGGATGCCGCCGCGCAGTCCCTGTACAGCGCTGCCAAACGCGACCCGAGCCAGCCGGTGATCCGTCTGCACGCGGCCCTTTCGTTGGCCCGCGGCGGCCACACCGAGCCGGCGCGCGCCGCCCTGAGCAGCCTCGGGGAAAACCCGGACCTGGACCCGGCGGATGAACTGCTGCGGGGAAATACCCTGATGGCCCTGCGCGACAATGCCGCGGCACTGGAGGCCTTCGCCCGGGTGCTCGATGCCCAGCCAGGCCACCCCGAAGCCCTGATCAACAGCGCAACCCTTAAGGAGCAGGCCAACGCGCCCGACGAAGCCGCGGCCCTGCTGGACAAGTTGCCGGAAGGCCTGCGCAGCGTTGCCCCGGCCGCCTTGGTCCGGAGCCGCCTGCTGCAGCGCGAAAACCAGTTGCAGGCGGCACTCGACGCCCTGCCCCAGACCGGGATCACCGACCCGGACCTCGCTGTGGAAATCATGTTCCAGCGCGCCCGGCTGCTGGATGCGATGGGTGAGCACGCCGCTGCCTATGCCGCCGCCCGCACCGCCAACTCCGGAGCCCGCCAGCTGCGTTCCGGCCCCGGAGACACCTTCGATACGCTGCTCCGCCAGGCCGTCAGTCGCAAGGACACCGAAAACTGGGCACCGTCCCCGGTGGCGGAGGCATCGCACCCGGTCTTCGTCGTGGGGCTGCCGCGCTCCGGCAGCACCTTGCTGGATGTGATGCTGGACAGTCATCCGCAGTTGCAGGTACTCGGCGAGGCTCCGTGCCTGGAGCGCCTGGTTAGCGCCGCAGAGGAATGCACCGGCCACCCCTACCCCGCCGCACTCAACCACCTGACCGCGGAGCAGATCCAGCAGTTGCAGCTGCAATACTTTGACGATGCCAACCGTGCCCTCGCGGGCCGCAGGCCGCAGACCCGGCTGATCGACAAGAACCCGCTGAATGTTCTTCGCCTGCCGCTGATCCAGCGCATCTTCGCGGGTGCACCGGTGATCCTGACCACCCGGGACAGCCACGATGCCGCCGTTAGCTGCTTCCTCAATGACCTCGGCGGGCGTGGCCAGCAAGGGTTCTGGTCCCTGCGGGAATCCCGGGAAATCCTGCAGGAACTGCTCCGTTTTGCCGAAGAGCAGAGCCGCACGCTGGGCATCTCGCCCTGGCGGCTGCGCTACGAACAACTGGTCGCGTCCCCCCGGCAACAGATGGAAATGCTCTGTAACCAGCTGGACATCCCCTTCGACCCTGCCATGCTCGACACCGGCGCGGCTGCGCGTGCACGTGGCGCGATCGGCACGCCCAGCTACGCCGAAGTCACCCGCCCCGTCCACACCGGCCAGGTTGGCCGGGCCCGGCACTACGCGGCGTTTTTCGAACAGGAAGGAGACCCGCTGTCATGAGTCCTCAGGCCGTGCTGGACTTCTGGTTCAGCGAACTCACACCGGCGCAATGGTTTCGCGTCGACCCGGAACTGGACGCGCAGATCCGCACCCGCTTCCTGGCAACCCACCGGCAGGCGCAGCAGGGTGAGCTGTACTCGTGGCGCTGTAGCGCCGAGGGCCGTCTGGCGGAAGTGATCGTGCTGGACCAGTTCTCGCGCAATATCCACCGCAACACGGCTCAGGCCTTTGCCAGTGATGTGCTCGCGCTGGTGCTGGCGCAGGAAGCGGTGGCCAGCGGCGCGGACCGGACACTGCCGGTGCAGCAGCGCGGCTTTTTCTACATGCCCTACATGCACAGCGAATCGGCCCGCATTCATGCCGCCAGCATCCCGCTGTTCCAGACACCGGGAATGGAAGGCACGCTGGACTACGAACTGAAGCACATAGCGATCATCGACCGCTTTGGCCGCTACCCGCACCGCAATGAAATCCTGGGCCGCCCCTCCACGGAAGAGGAGCTGGAATTCCTCAAGCAGCCGGGGTCTTCGTTCTAACCGGGCACGGCGCTGTCTGGACTTTTACCGGGCTTTGCCCGACAATGTTGCAGCGCAACAAGCCAATCCCCATCCGCATCTGCCCCGGCAAGGGCCCACCCTGCTGGTCGGGATTGTTGTGCCTCCCCTTTGCCCTACCGACCCGGAACCCCACTGCATGACCTCTGCCGAGATCAAAACCAACCTGCTCAGCGGCCTGACCGTCGCCCTGGCCATGGTGCCCGAAGCCATCGCATTCGCCCTTGTTGCGCAGGTCTCCCCGCTGACCGGACTGTACGCCGCAATCATCGTGTCGTTCATTACAGCCGCCTTTGGCGGTCGTCCGGGAATGATCTCCGGCGCCACCGGCGCCCTGGCCGTGGTCATGGTCGCGCTGGTCGTTCAGCACGGCCCGCAGTATCTGTTTGCCACCGTGGTCCTGATGGGCCTGCTGCAATTGCTGGCTGCAGCCGCACGCCTGGGCAAATTCATTCGCATGGTGCCGCACCCGGTGATGCTGGGCTTCGTCAACGGGCTGGCCATCGTGATCTTCCTGGCCCAGTTCCAGCACTTCAAGAGTGTCGACCCCGACGGGAACGTGGTCTGGATGAGCGGAACGCCGCTGTACCTGATGGCGGGCCTCATCGCGCTGACCATCGCGATGATCTACCTGATCCCCAGGCTGACCCAGAAGGTGCCGGCAACGCTGGTGGCCATCGTTGCCGTTTCCGCCCTGTCGCTGGGTCTGGGCCTTGATACCAAGACGGTCGGCGACCTCGGCTCGATTGCCGGTGGCCTGCCCGATTTCGCCATTCCGCAGGTACCGTGGAACCTGGAAACGCTGCAGATCATCTTCCCCTATGCGCTGATCCTCGCCGCGATCGGCCTGATCGAGTCGCTGCTGACCCTGAACCTGATCGACGACATCACCCGCACCCGTGGCCGGCCGAACAAGGAATGCGCAGCGCAGGGCGCCGCCAACATCGTGACCGGGTTCTTCGGTGGCATGGGCGGCTGCGCCATGATCGGCCAGAGCATGATCAATGTCGGCAACAAGGCCTACGGTCGCCTGTCCGGCATTTCGACGTCGGTCTTCCTGCTCAGCTTTGTCCTGTTCGGCTCGGCGCTGATCGAGCAGATTCCGCTGGCCGCGCTGATCGGGGTCATGTTCGTGGTCTCGGAAAAGACCTTCGAATGGGGCAGCTTCCGTCTCTTCGGCAAGGTGCCCAAGGCGGATGTCGGCGTCGGCCTCACGGTCGCCGGTGTCACCGTCATTGCCGATCTGGCCATCGCCGTCTTTGTCGGTGTCATCCTCTCGGCCCTGCGCTTTGCCTGGGAGCACGCCAAGCATGTCGAGGTGAAGACCTGCGAGAACAGCGACGAACTGCGGGTCTACTGTGTACACGGCACGCTGTTTTTCGCCTCCACGGCCGAATTCCTGGAACAGTTTGATCCGAATCAGGACCCGGACGCGGTGGAGATCGACTTTGCGACGGCCCGCCTGATGGACCACTCGGCAATCGAAGCGGTCAATACCCTGGCCGAGCGCTACCGCCGTGCCAACAAGAACCTGCGCTTGCGGCACCTCAGTGCGGACTGCCGCGAACTGCTGGACAAGGCGCGCGACATGGTGGTCGTGGACTACAAGCAGGACCCCCGCTATCGCGTTGCCGACGACGCCCTGGCCTAGCCCGTTCTGCCATAAAAAAGCCGGCCCCGGATCAATCCGCGGCCGGCTTTTTTGTAACCGCAATGACTCAGGCGGCGCTTTTCTTCCGGCGTGACTTGATGGCCGCCTCGACGATGGGCTGATAGGCGGTCGGCAGCACCCGCTGGAACATGTCGATCACCTTGGCATCGGTGCCCACCAGGACCCGGCGCTTGTTCTTGCGCACGGCCGACAGAATGACGCGGGCGGCTTCGTCCGCCGTTGTGCGAAACAGCTTTTCGAAGTCCCGGGTCGACGCTTCCTTGCTCATCCCCGTCATGGCGACACCGGAGTCATTCATGCGTGCGCTGGCGGCGATGTTGGTCTTGATTCCACCCGGGTGCACACAGGTCGCGGAAACGCCCTGGTTGGACATGTCCAGCTCCTGCCGCAGCGATTCGGTAAAACCACGCACCGCGAACTTGGTCGCGTTGTACCCGCTCTGCGTGGGCTGCGAAAACAGACCGAAGATCGAGGAAATATTGATGACGTGACCTTCGCCGGATGCGATCAGCAGCGGCAGGAAGGCCTTGGTGCCATAGACCACGCCCCAGAAATTGATGTTGACGATCCACTCGTACTCTTCAATCGTGGTGCCTTCTACCGTGCCGCCAAGTGCGACACCGGCGTTGTTGAACACCATGTTCACCTTGCCGTGCTCCGCCACGGTCTGCGCGGCCCAGTCCTCAACCTGCTTGCGCTGCGCCACATCGACCGCTGCCGAGGTGACCTTCACCGGCGCATCGCTCAGCATCGCGACGGTTTCAGCCAGGCCGACTTCGTTCACGTCGGACAGACTGAGGTGGCAACCGGACTGGGCCAGGTTCAGAGCCAGCGCCCTGCCGATCCCCGATCCGGCGCCGGTGATGGCCGCGACCTTGTCCTTGAAACTCTGCATCTTGACTCCTCGTTACACGGCGCCCTACCGGCACCTGGTGGATGTGAAGCAGGGAGTCAGTTCGCCGATTCCAGCGCCTCGGCCGCCTCGATCCAGGCCTGCTCGGCAGCGTCCATCGCCTTGCGTTTTTCTCCCTGCAAACGAGCCAGTTCGCGCGCTCGCTCTGGCTGCGAACTATACAGTTCCGGGTCCGCAAGCTGCTGCTCCAGCGTCTGCAGCTCTTTCTGCAGGCTCTCCATCGCCCGCTCCGCCGCCTTCAGCGCCACGCGCAAAGGCTTCTCCTGCTCCCGTTTTGCAGCTGCCAGCCGTCGCCGCTCCACCGGGCTGAGCGCCGAATCTGCGGTGCGCGCGTCATCGCATGCAGCCGCCGCCGAGCTGTTCGAAGCGGCATCCTGCGACAGCCAGCGTTCGTACTCATCAATATCGCCATCGAAGGGTTCGACCCGGCCGTTGGCCACCAGCCAGAACGCATCGCTGCAGGCGCTGAGCAGATGGCGGTCGTGCGCAACCAGAATCATCGCGCCGGTGTATTCCAGCAATGCCACTTCCAGGGCATGCCGCATCTCCAGATCCAGGTGGTTGGTCGGCTCATCCAGCAACAGCAGATTGGGCTTCTTCCAGACGAGCAACGCCAGTGCCAGGCGCGCCTTTTCCCCCCCCGAGAACCCGCCTACCGGCTCGAACACCCGGTCACCGCGAAAATCGAAGCCTCCCAGGTAGTCGCGCAGTTCCTGCTCGCGCTTGTCCGGTGCCAGCTCGGCCAGTTGCGCCATTGCGCTCCGGGAGGCATCCAGCGCATCCACCTGATGCTGATGGAAGTAGCCAACCGTCAGCCGTTCATCGCGCTGCATATGGCCACCGAGTGGAGCCAGACTGCCGGCAATGGTCTTGATCAGCGTGGACTTTCCCGCCCCGTTCCGCCCCAGCACGCCGATGCGGTCACCGGGCTCCAGGCTGAACTGCACACCCTGCAGGATGGGTGATTCCGCTGCATAACCGGCGCGCAGCTCCTTGGCCTGCAGCAACGGGGACGGCAAACGGTCAGGCGCGCGGAAGGCAAAGCTGAAGGGCGAAGCCCAATGGGCCGGTTCGGCGAGCTGGATGCGTTCGATCTGCTTGACCCGACTCTGCGCCTGCCGCGCTTTGCTGGCCTTGGCCTTGAAACGGATCACAAATTTTTCCAGATGCGCCAGGCGTTTTTTCTGGGCGTCGTATTCCCGCGCCTGCTGGGTCATCTGCTCGGCGCGCTGACGCTCGCAGGAAGAGTAATTGCCGCTGTAGATAGTCGCCGCGCTGCGCTCCAGGTGCAGGGTGTGCGTACTGAAGGCATCCAGAAAGTCGCGGTCATGCGAAATCACCAGCAAGGTGCCCGCGTACCGCTGCAACTCGGCCGCCAGCCACAGCACCGTATCCAGGTCCAGGTGGTTGGTCGGCTCGTCCAGCAACAGCAGGTCCGAGCGCGCCATCAGGCATTGGGCCAGGTTCAGCCGCATGCGCCAGCCACCGGAAAAGTCCGCAACCGGCCGCTGCTCATCGCCGCTGGCAAAGCCCAGGCCGGACAACAGCCGCGCCGCCCGGGCCTCGGCCGTGTAACCATCAATGGCATGCAGGGTTTCGTGTGCCTTCGCCTGCCCCTGCGCATCGTGCGCCGATTCCGCACGCGCCAGTCCTGCCTGCACCTGGCGCAGTTCGGCATCGCCATCCATGACGAAATCGATCGCACGGCAGCTCAGTGCCGGGGTTTCCTGAGCGAGATGCGCAATGTCCAGTTTCTGCGGCCGCTGGAAGTCACCGCTGTCCGGGCTGAGCTCGCCGCGGATCAGCGCGAACAGCGAGGATTTTCCGGTCCCGTTGCGGCCGGTGACACCCACTTTCTGACCGGCGTGTATCGCCCCGGAAAAGCTTTCCAGCAGGACCCGCTCGCCACGACGCAGCGTCAGATCGGAAAAGACAAGCATGGCTTCGCTCGCTTAAGAGGTGAATGAAACGACCGCAGGACACGGTGGCGCGCAGACCACGGCATTGTGGCGCGCCCCAAACAGAAAGGGCCGGACACACGGCCCGGCCCTTCGCCGAGGCGACCCCACAGGTCCCCTCGTGCAGATCCGCGTTTACTTCGCTGCCGCGTAGGCGTCGATGGACTTGCGGATTTCTTCCTTGGCCTTGTCGGCACCGAACCAGCCGGACACCTTGACCCACTTGCCGTCTTCGTTGTCCTTGTAGCGCTCGAAGAAGTGACTGATCTTGTCCTTCATGCGCTGCGGCACATCGTCCAGATCCTTCATGTCTTCGTAGTACTTGGTCGACACCTTGTCGGTCGGAACCGCGAGGATTTTCGCATCCATGCCCGACTCGTCTTCGGTCATCAGCACGGCGACCGGGCGGCAGCTGATCACACAGCCGGGAACGATCGGATACGGGGTCATGACCAGCACGTCGACCGGGTCACCATCGTCATACAACGTTTGGTTCACATAACCGTAGTTGGCCGGGTAGTGCATCGCGACGTTCATGAAACGGTCGACATGCAGGACCTGGGTTTCCTTGTCGATCTCGTACTTGACCGGCGGGCCGTTTTCCGGAATTTCGATGATGACTTCAATCTCGTCCGGCGCTTTGTGGCCCGGACCTACGAGTTCGTATCCCATGGGAGTGTCCTTTGGTGAAAGAGTTATCGGAGTGTGAATTCGGTGCCCGTGCGCTTTGGCACAGCCACATTCTGGAGTCGAACATACGCCGGCAGGCCATCGGGCCCGTACGGCGGGTAGTCTTCTCCGGCAATCAGCGGTTGCATGTATTCCCTGCAGGCCGGCGTGATCTGAAAGCCATCTTCGGTGATGAATTCGCGCGGCATGGCTTTTTCGACGTTGGCGACCTGGTCCAGCGGCGCCTCACCCACATGCCAGCGATACGGCTGGCTGGACTCGCGCACGATGCTCATCATGACCCCGCTCTTGCCGGCAACGGCAGCCTCCACGGCGGCCTGCCCCACGGCATAGGCCTGGTCACGGTCGGTCTTCGAGGCGACATGCCGCGCCGAACGCATCAGGTAATCGGCAATGGCGTAGTGATACTTCAGACCGAGTTCGGTCTTCACCAGCGTCGCCAGTGTCGAGGCCACCCCCCCGAGCTGGGTATGACCGAACGCATCGGTACTCCCGGCGTCGGCGACGAACTTGCCATCGGCATTGCGGATCCCCTCGGAGGCGACAACCGTGCAGTAGCCGTGCGTGTCGACACAGGAGCGCACACGCTCCAGGAAGGCCTGCGGGTCGAAGGTCACTTCCGGGAACAGCAGCACATGCGGATCGCGGCCATCTTCGCTGGCCAGGCCACCAGCAGCCGCCGTCCAGCCGGCATGGCGGCCCATGACCTCGAGGATGAAGACCTTGGTCGAGGTGGTGCACATCGATGCCAGGTCATAGCTGGCCTCGCGAATCGACACGGCGGTGTATTTGGCCACTGAACCGAACCCCGGGCTGCAGTCGGTAAGCGGCAAATCGTTATCCATGGTCTTGGGCACATGGATGGCCTGCAGGGGGTAGCCCATCTGCGCACCGAGCTGACTGATCTTCAGGCAGGTGTCGGCCGAGTCGCCGCCACCGTTGTAGAAGAAGTAGCCGATGTCATGCGCACGAAAGACCTCGATCAGGCGCTCGTATTCCGCCCGGTTCGCATCAAAGCCCTTGAGCTTGTAGCGGCAGGAGCCAAACGCGCCCGCAGGCGTATATTTCAGCGCAGCAATGGCAGCAGCCGACTCCTGAGATGTATCGATGAGGTCTTCGGTCAGCGCGCCGACGATGCCGTTGCGACCCGCATAAACCTTGCCGATCTGCTCCGGGTAGCGACGGGCCGTTTCGATGACCCCTGCGGCGGATGCGTTGATAACTGCGGTCACGCCCCCCGACTGGGCGTAAAAGGCGTTTTTCGCCATGTAGATAGATTCCCTGAATTCACCCGCGCGAATTGCGCGGCAGCACGACTGCAAGCCGCGCAAGGATAGCTGATTCACGCAGTTGCCCCCAGCTTTGTGACCAATCGCGCATTGACGCCAGCGTGCCCGCGAACATACCCTCCCGCGTCTTTGTGTTTGAGGGATGGGGCAGCCCATGCGAATTGTGTTGCTTGGCGCGCCGGGCTCGGGGAAAGGAACCCAGGCGAAAAAAATCATGGATGCGCGCGGAATTCCGCAGATATCCACGGGAGATCTGTTGCGCGCCGCGGTCAAGGCCGGCAGCCCGCTTGGCCTCAAAGCCAAAGCCGCCATGGATGCCGGCGAGCTGGTCGCGGATGAGGTCGTCATCGGCATGATCCGGGAGCGGCTGGACGACGCCGACACCCAGACCGGTTTCATCCTGGATGGCTTCCCGCGTTCCACCGTACAAGCGCAGGCGCTGGATGAAATGCTGACCGCGGCTGGCAAGCCGATCGATGCCGCGCTGCTGATCAATGTCGACTTCGACAACCTGGTCAAGCGCCTGACCGGCCGGCGCACCTGCGCCAGCTGCGGGCAGATGTACAACGTCTACTTCAGTCCCTCCAGCACCGAAGGTGTCTGTGACAAGTGCGGCGGCGAACTGACGCACCGCGCGGACGACAACGAGGACACCATCACCAATCGTCTGGACGTTTATCGCAAGCAGACCGCCCCCGTCGTAGACTTTTACGGCGACCAGGGGAAACTGGCCAAGGTTGAAGGCGAAGGCCCGCTGGATGAAGTCTATGCGCGCATCTGTAGCGCCCTGGGTCTGTAGCCTGAGCGCAGCGCACCACCAACCCACCGTCCATCGCCTGCCGTGCTGAGTTACCAGCACGCGTTTCACGCCGGGAACCACGCGGACGTGCTCAAGCACGTCACGCTGTCCCTGTGCCTGGAAGCCCTGCGGCGCAAGGCCAAGCCGTTCTTCGCGCTGGATACCCACGCCGGCCGGGGGCTCTACGAACTGGACTCCGCGGAAAGCCGGAAAACCGGCGAATCAGCTGCGGGCATCGCCCGCATCTGGCCGGCGCATGCCGACTCGCTGCCGGCGCTGTACGCGCGCGGACTGGCGGCCTACAACACCGGCACCGACCTGCGTCGGTACCCCGGTTCGTGCCAGCTCATTGCCGACGCCCTGCGCACTGGTGACCACGCGGTTTTCTGTGAACGCCACCCCGGCGAGTTCACACACCTGGAAAACCGGCTGGGTTCGCGGGAGGGCGTGCTGGTCAGCCACACCGATGGCTTTGCCGCCACCCGCGCCCACCTGCCCCCGGCTTGCGGGCGCGGGCTGATCCTCATCGACCCCAGCTACGAAACACAGCACGACTACCAGACCATCCCTGCGGTGGTTGCGGAAATTCAGCGCCGGTTCCGCGCCGGAATCATCGTGATCTGGTACCCGGTCCTGCCGCCCGTGACGCGCATGCTGGAGGCCTTGAGCGCCATCCCGGCAACCGGTGTCGAAGGCTTCATCAGCGAGTTGCGGGTCCGCTCGGACAGCCGCCCGGGACTGGCCAGCAGCGGTGTCTGCGTGATCAACGCCCCCTGGCAAACCGACCTGATGCTGCAGGAGCACATGCAGACGCTGCTGCCCCTGCTGGCCGAAGACGACGCTGCCCGCTTCGACCTGCGCCCGATCCCGGCCTGAACTGCCGCAAGCTCGACCCTTGCGGTTCACGGCATAATGCCGGACATGACCGACCTCACCGACAAGACCATCGTGATCACCGGTGCTTCCTCCGGTATCGGCCACGAGTCCGCGCGGCTGCTCGCCCGGCATGGCGCCCATGTGATCCTGCTGGCCCGTCGGGAAGACCCGCTACGGGAACTCGCCGAAGAGATCGGCAGTGAAGACGGTGCGGCGGACTACCTGGCGGTCGACCTCAGTGACATGGCGGCCGTGGACGCCGCCGGTGACGAGATTCTTCGCCGCTTCGGCTCGGTGGACGTGCTGATCAACAATGCCGGGCGATCCATCCGCCGCCCGATCACCGAGTCCCTGGACCGGCCTCACGATTTCGAGCGCACGATGCGGCTGAACTACCATGCTGCCGTGCGTCTGTGTCTGAAGCTGCTGCCGGGAATGCTGGAGCGCGGCAGTGGCCAGATCATCAACGTGTCCAGCCAGTCGGTGCAGATGCCGACGCCCCGCTTTGCCGCCTATGTGGCCAGCAAGTCCGCACTGGAAGGCTTCACCCGTTCACTGGCCTGCGAACTGGAAGGCAGCGGTATCGCGCTGACCATCGTGAACTACCCACTGGTGCGTACGCCGATGTCCGGCGCGACAGACATTTACGCCAACATCCCGATGATGGGGGTGGAAGATGCGGCGCACTGGATGCTCAAGGCCGTGCGCGAACAGCCGGCTCGTGTGTGTGCCCGCGCCGGCCATGCCTGGCAGGTGTCCACCGCGCTGGCCCCGGGCCTGACGACCCGCTACACGGCACGGTTTCTGCGCCGCATGCTGAACCGGTTGCAGAAATCCCGCTAAGGGCGCACCGGCTTTCCTGCGCGGGGACGCTAGTCGACGTCGAAGTAGATCGCGTGCGGCTCGCCCTTGGCCAGCGGCTCCCCCAGACAGATCACGCCCTTGCCGATCAGGGTGAAATCCTCGCGCTTGACGAAGCTTTCCCGGTGGGTGCCGTCCTTGTCGATCAGGGAGATATAGCTGCCATTGGTGCTCTGGTCGCTGTAGATGAACTTGCCCCGGCGGTAGTTCATCGTGCCGTGCTGGCGCGATGCATAGGGCGAGGCCACCAGGAACTCGCAGCGTGACTCCCGGCCCACGGTCAGCGGCACCTTGGTCGAATCGAGCACCAGCTTGCGATCCTGGTATTGCAGGCGGATCAGCAGACTGACGCTGCCAACCGCAGCGCGCGAGGTGGTCAGCATCTGGGTCAGATTGGCGTTGGAGGGCATGTCCTCCCGGTTCTGCCAGATCAGGTCGAACAGCCCGATTTCCTCGGTCTTGCCCTTGATCGGTGCCGTATCGAACTTGCGCCCCAGCTTCATCAGTTCCGGGTCGCACAGTTCCATGGTGATATCGGTGGTGACGATCTGGGCGGCCTTGGCCTGACCGGCCATGCGGGCGGCAACGTTGACGGCGTCGCCGAAGACATCCCCGTCGTCGGCTTCGATCATGTCACCAGCATGAAAACCGACGCGAATGGCCAGTTCGACCGAGGCACCCGGCACCCCGGCATCCACCTGACGCTGCATGTCGATACTGGCACGCGCGGCTGCACAGGCATCGGGCAGCACGCACATGATCTCGTCACCAATGGTCTTGACGATGCGACCGCCCTCGGCCTCCACCGCAGCACGGCACAGCGCCAGACATGCGTCAATGGCGGCCTTGGCCACTGCGTCCCCGTAGCGTTCGTAAAGCCGCGTGCTGCCGACAACGTCGGCGAACAGCACGGCGGCCTTGGTTGTGTTGCCGGTAGTCATCAATTCGCCCTTTTAGGGCTTCCGACTATACCTCCACGCCCGGGTGCAGGGCTAGCGAAAGGTGATGGCCCCGGCGTTTCAGTGCCAGAACGGTGTCCCCAGATGCAAGGCAGCGCGCGCTTGCGGGTGGTGCTGCAGCCATTGCGTCACCCAGGTCCGCAGAACCGGTGCAAAGCGCCCCGCCAGCACGCAACCTGCGGCCAGCACCAGAAAGATGGCCTGAACCTGTTGCTGGCCGTCGGCTCCGGACATCAAAAACAAGGCGCCCATCACGGCAGCGAGCAAATCCCACGCACCGGGCTGTGTTTTTTCACCATTCATCACGTCATTACTCCGTTGAGGGAACAACCGGTTCCCCGATGCAGAGCAGCTTCGCAAGCCGCTGGCTCAAAACTTGAGCCCATGGTTTATTCTTGCGAGCAATACATGGGGAAACGGCATTGACCCGACACCCCGCCAATGCAAGATGCATTCCCTGGAGAAACCCCTACATGGCGGCACGCGAACACTGGAGCGGAAGATTCGGCTTCATCATGGCCACGGCGGGCTCCGCTGTCGGCCTCGGCAACATCTGGAAGTTCCCCTACGAAGCCGGACGCAACGGCGGCGGCGCCTTCCTGTTGATGTACCTGCTTTTCGTGGCCCTGTTCGGCCTGACCCTGGTCATCGCGGAACTGATCGTCGGCCGCACGACCCAGCGCAACCCGGTCGGCGCCTTCCGCGCTCTGGGTGGCGGGCTGTGGCCCCTGGTCGGCGGCATGGGCGTGCTGGCCGGCTTCGTGATCCTGTCCTTCTACATCGTGGTGGCGGGCTGGACGCTGGCCTATCTGGGCTTCATGGCCACCGGGTCGCTGGGAACGGACACGGCGCAGCTGGGCGAGCGCTTCGGTGCATTCGTCAGCTCACCGATCCAGCCCATCGTCTACGCCGGCATGTTCATGATCCTGTGCGCCGGCGTGGTTGTCGGTGGCGTGAACTCCGGGATCGAAAAGGCCTCCAGACTGCTGATGCCGGCGCTGTTCGTCCTGCTGCTGGTGCTGGTCGGTCGTTCACTGACGCTGCCCGGCGCCGCTGAGGGCCTGGGCTATTTCCTGCGTCCGGACTGGTCCAAGGTCACCGCGGCCACGGTCAGCAGCGCCATCGGCCAGGCCTTTTTCTCCTTGTCTCTGGGCATGGGCGCCCTGGTCACCTACGGCTCGTACCTGAAAAGCACCGACACCATCCCCGGCTCGGCAGCCATCATTGTCGGCCTGGATTCACTGGTCGCCATTCTCGCCGGCCTGATGATCCTGCCGGCCGTGTTTGCCTTCGGCTTTGACCCCAGCGCCGGCCCCGGACTGACCTTCATCACGCTGCCGGCCGTTTTTGCCCAGATGCCCGGGGGCAGCTTCTTTGGCGTGGTGTTCTTCGGGCTGCTGGCCGTGGCCGCGCTGACCTCGGCGATCTCGCTGCTGGAAGTGGTGGTCTGCTACTTCACCGACGAACACAGCATGAACCGCAAATCCGCCACGCTGCTGGTCGCGTTGATCGGGTTCGGGCTGGGCATCCCCGCCTCCCTGTCGCTGGGCATCTGGAGCGGCTTCATGGTTCCGGGCACCGAGAAGAACATCTTCGACTTCATGGACTTCACGGCGTCCAACCTGATGCTGCCTCTGGGCGGCATGCTCACAGCCATCTTCGTGGGCTGGCGCTGGTCAGGGCCAGCCTCCGACGCACTGATCAAGGGCGGGCTGTGGCCGCCACTGGCCAGCGGCTGGGTCTTCATCCTGCGCTTTGTCGCCCCGCTGAGCATCGGCTACATCATCTACGGCGCCGTCGCCTAGGCCCCGAACTCAACCGGGCCCTGACGCCCCAGGAAGGTATTTATGGACTCATTCATCGGACTGCTTGAACGCATCAACGCGGTCATGCTGTCAGTGCCCGTACTGCTGGCCCTGCTCGCCACAGGCGTCCTGTTCACGTTCTGGAGCGGGTTCTGCCAGTACCGTTCGCTGACCCATGGCTTCGGCCTGGTCAGCGGCAAGTGGCAATCCGGCACGGGCCCGGGGGCCATTTCCCATTTCCAGGCGCTGGCTGCGGCCCTGTCTGCAACCGTGGGACTGGGCAACATCGCCGGTGTGGCCATCGCCGTCGAACTGGGAGGCCCCGGTGCCGTGTTCTGGATGTGGCTGGTGGGTCTGGCCGGCATGGCGGTCAAGACCTTCGAGGTGACGCTGTCCATGCTGTACCGGAACACCGACGACAACAGCAACCCCCACGGCGGCACCATGTGGGTCGCGAAGAACGGCCTGACCCAGGCCTTTCCCGCGATCGGCAAGATGGGCGGCCTGATCGGTGGCCTGTTCTGTCTGCCCCTGATCCTGTTTGCGGTGACCGGTGGCAACATGTTCCAGGCCTGGAGTGTGGCCACCAACACCGAGGTCTACTTCGGCATCCCGACCTGGGCCACCGGCATTGCCCTGGCCATCGCGGTCGGCGCGGTGATCCTGGGTGGCATCCAGCGCATCGGCCAGATCGCCGGGATGATCGTCCCCTTCATGTGCGGGCTCTACGTGCTGTGCGGGATCGGCGTGATCATTGCCAACTTTGAAGTGGTCCCCGACGTATTCCGGCTGATTTTCCGCAGCGCCTTCAACCCCACGGAAGCGACCGGCGCATTCATGGGCGCCGGTGTGGGCACTGCCTTCATCTTCGGCATGAAGCGCGCGCTGTTTTCTTCGGAGGCCGGCCTGGGGAGCGCGCCCATCGCACACTCCGCGGTCCGGACCCGGGAACCGGTCACCGAAGGCGTGGTCGCCGGCCTGGAGCCCTTCATCGACACCATCGTCGTGTGCACCATCACCGCGCTGGTAATCCTGTCGACCGGCGCCTGGAACCGCCCTGCGGATGCCCAGTGGCCTTCGCCGCCGCGCATGGTGGTCACGGAAACCGGGGCCTATGCCCCGGCCCGCGACACCATACCCGCCGGCGAACTCAAGACCGGCGATACGGTTTTTACCCGCGTGCAGGTTGTGGTCAGCGATACCGAATCGAAAGCCGCCCGCATCTACGCCGAGATCGCTTCGGTGCAAAACGGCATTGCCAAACTGGACTGGACGCCGCTGTCGGCATCGGGCGCGCTGACCGTCACCGGGCAGGCCCGCGGGGTGTTCAAGGACTACCCCGGCGCGGCACTGACGGCATACGCCTTCGACTCCGCCTTTGACGGTCTTGGCCGCTACATGGTGAGCCTGGCGATCATGCTCTTCGCCCTGTCCACGATCATCACCTGGAGTTATTACGGCGAACAGGGCTGGGTGTACCTCACCGGTGGCCGTGGGGTGACGCTGTATCGCGTCATCTGGTGCCTGCTGATCATTGTTCCCTGCCTGGGCTTCGTCAAACGCATCACCGAGATCGACACCATCAGCACCGTCGCCCTGGGCTTCATGATGGCGGTCAACCTGCCCCTGCTGTGGATCATGGGCAGTCGCGGCGTCGCCGCCTGGAAGGACTATTTCCGCCGGCTGGATAGCGGCGAAATCACCGAGGTCTGATGGCCATGCCTGCTGAATACCAACCCAAACCCGGCATTCTGCTGGTCAACCTGGGCACGCCGGATGAGCCTACGGCTCCCGCAGTCCGGCGCTATCTGGGGGAATTCCTCGCCGATCCGCGGGTGGTGGAAATTCCCCGTCCGATCTGGCTGGCCATCCTGTACCTGCTGATCCTGCCGCGCCGCAGCCCCCGGGTCGCGAAGAACTACCAGGCCATCTGGAGCGAGCGCGGTTCACCGCTGCGGTTCCACACCGAAGACCAGGCGGCCGCGCTGGGCAAGCTCACCGGCCTGCCAACCGTCGCGGCCTTCCGCTACGGGAATCCCTCCCTGAAGGCCGGCATGGACGCACTGCGCGAACAGGGCGCAACCAAGATCATCGTGCTGCCCATGTACCCGCAGAACTCGGCAACCACAACGGCCACCATCTTCGACAAGATCGCGGACCTGTTGCGGCCGCAGCGCGACGTTCCCGACATGGCCTTTGTGGCCAGCTACCCCACCCACCCGCTGTATATCGACGCCCTCGCGCAATCGGTCCGGGACCACTGGGAAACCCACGGGCGAGCGGACAAGTTGCTGATGAGCTTTCACGGCCTGCCAGCCCGGAACGTCACGCTGGGCGACCCGTACAAGGCGCAATGCGAACAGACCGGTGCGGCGCTGGCCGAAGCCTTGCAGCTCGGCCCCGACGACTGGGTACAGACCTACCAGAGTCGCTTCGGACCTGCGGAGTGGTTGCAGCCGTATACCGACCCCACGCTCGAAAAAATGGCCGGTGAAGGCGTCCGCACTGTGGACGTGATCTGCCCCGGGTTTCTCGCCGATTGTCTGGAAACCCTTGAAGAAATTTCCATCGGCGCCAATAAGACCTTTCGGGATGCCGGCGGTGAAGAGCTGCGTTACATTCCGGCACTGAATGCCAACCCCCGTCTGACCGAACTTTTCGCTGCCCTTGCCGGCTGCGAAACTGGCAACCGGAACGACACCGTTTAAGCCCGCGATTCCCCGCGCGCGCACCAAAGGACACCTGTGGATTACTTGTTTCAATACGGCCTGTTTCTGGCCAAGGCAGCCACCATCGTGATGGCGCTGATTTTCGTGGTCGGCAGCATGGCCCAGATGGTGCGCCAGGCCCGCGAGCAGCTCGCCGAGCAGCTGGAAGTGCGCAACATCAATCAGCGGCTGGAGCGCATGGCCGACATTCTGCGCGGCGAGGTCATGAAAGACGGGGCCTGGAAGAACTACGTCAAGAGCAAGAAGAAGGAAGAAAAGGCCGAGGCCAAGGCCGAAAAGAAGGGCAAGACCCAGCGCAAACCGCACCTCTTCGTGCTCGACTTCGACGGCGATATTGCCGCCACCGCCACCGACAACCTGCGTGAGGAAATCACCGCCATCCTGCAGATTGCCGAAGACGACGATGCCGTCCTGCTGCGACTGGAGTCATCCGGCGGGTATGTGCACAGCTACGGCCTGGCCGCTTCGCAATTGCAACGCCTGCGCGCCCGCAAGCTGCACCTGACCGTCGCCGTGGACAAGGTTGCCGCCTCCGGTGGGTACCTGATGGCCGGCGTTGCCGACCGTATCATCGCCGCCCCGTTCGCCATCATCGGCAGCATCGGCGTCGTCGCCCAGCTACCGAATGTGAACCGTCTGCTGAAAAAGCACGATGTGGACATCGAACTGCATACCGCCGGACAGTACAAGCGCACGCTGACCGTGCTTGGCGAGAACACCGACGAAGGACGGGCCAAGTTCGTCGAAGAACTCGAGGACACCCATCTGCTGTTCAAGGAATACCTGCACGAACACCGCGCCGGGCTGGACCTGGACAAGGTCGCCACCGGCGAGCACTGGTACGGCCGGCGCGCGCTCGAACTGAAGCTGATCGACGAAATCACCACCTCCGACGACTACCTGTTGCAGAACCTGCGCAGTCACGACATCTACAGTGTCGAGTACAAGCACCGCCGCCCACTCAGCGAGCGCCTGGGCAACTCGATGAAGCTGGCCGCCCGCGCGCTGGCAACCTGGCGTCCGGCACTTCCCGCTTCCCTGACCAACGGGCCCCGTGTGCAGGCCCGAGGAGCCGAGCAACATGCGCGTTACCAGTCCGAACTATAGCGACGGCCAGGCCATTCCCGGCGAGTTTGCCTTTGCCGTTCCGGCAGACCCGGGGCATGTCGCCCTGTCGCAGAACCGCAACCCGGAACTGAACTGGGAGGATGCCCCTGCCGGCACCCGGAGCTTTGTCATCACGCTGATCGACGAAGATGTGCCGACCCGCCCGGATGACGTCAACCAGGAAGACCGTGAAGTGCCTGCCGACCTTGCTCGCTGCGAGTTCGTGCACTGGCTGATGGCCAACATCCCGGCGGACGTGACGCACATCGCAGCTGGCGCGGTCAGCGATGGCGTGACGGCCCGGGGCAAGCAGAACCCTCCCGGCCCCGCCGGAAGCGTGCAGGGCGAAAACGATTACACCGCCTGGTTTGCTGGCGACCCGGACATGCAGGGCCAGTACACCGGCTATGACGGCCCCTGCCCGCCGTGGAACGACTCGCTGATCCACCACTACCACCTGACGGTGTACGCGCTCGACGTCCCCACACTGGACCTGCAGGCGGGCTTCACCCTGACCGAGCTGCGCGAGGCACTGGAAGGACGTGTACTGGCCACTGCCAATCTGATGGGGACCTACGCACTCAATCCGCGGGTGCTTGACGCCAGCGCGCCCTGACGACTGAACTTGCCGGGGCGGGGATAGTCATACGCCCCATTCCCTCTCCCAAATAAGGCACCAGAATCCATGTTGAAAACCCTGCGTTTGGCGCTACTCGGTGTAGCACTCCTGTCGCCGCTGGCCCAGGCCGGCATTCCCCTCCCGACCAAGGATGACGGAACGCCCAGCCTGGCGCCGATGCTGAAGACGGTCACGCCGGCGATCGTCAACGTCCTCACCCGGGGGAAGCAGCAGGCGCAGCACCCGATGCTGAATGACCCCAACTTCCGTTTCTTCTTTGGCGACCGGATGCCGGAACGCGAAGTCCAGGGTCTGGGCTCAGGCGTCATCGTCGATGCGGAAAAGGGCATCGTGCTGACCAATGCCCATGTGATCGACAATGCCGACGAAATTCGCGTCCGCCTGGCCGATGACCGCGAGTTCGAGGCCGAGCTGGTCGGCTCCGACCCCGACAGCGACATCGCCGTTCTGAAGATCGAAGCCGACAAACTGACAGCGATCGCGGTGGGCGATTCGGAAAAGCTGGAAGTGGGTGACTTTGTCGTCGCCATCGGCAACCCCTTCGGGCTGCGCCAGACGGTGACCTCCGGAATCGTCAGCGCGCTGGGTCGCTCCGGCCTGGGTAACCGCTACGAAAACTTCATCCAGACCGACGCCTCGATCAACCGGGGCAACTCCGGCGGCGCGCTGGTGGGCCTGGACGGCAAGCTGGTGGGAATCAACACCGCCATCATCTCGACCTCTGGCGGCAGCGTCGGCATCGGCTTTGCCATCCCCACACAGCTGGCCCTGACGGTCATGGACCAGATCCTCGAGCACGGCAGCGTCAAGCGCGGAATGCTGGGTGTGATCGGCCAGGACCTCACGCCGGAACTGGCCGAAGCCTTCGGTCTGGAAAAGGGCCGTGGCGCCGTCATTGCCGAGGTGATCGACGAGTCCGCAGCGGCTGACGCCGGCCTCAAACCCGGGGACGTGATTGTTGCCGTCGATGACACGGAAATCCGCAACTTCGACGCCCTGCGCAACGCCATCGGCCTGCACCGCGAAGGCGACAAGGTCAAGATTACCTACCTGCGGGAAGGCAAGAAGCGCAACACCCGGGTGACGCTGGGCTCCAGCGAAAGCCTGAGCGCCAACAGCAACGACGTCCATCCCAAGCTCAAGGGTGTGACCTTCGCCGAGATCGAAGGCAATGATGCCAGCGGTGGCGTGCGGGTCACGGCCATTCAGGCCGACTCCGCAGCCGCCCGTGCCGGCCTGCGCAACGGCGATATCGTCGATGCGGTGAACCGCAAGGAAATCCGCAACCTGACGGACCTGCGCAATCACCTGAAAAACGAAGACGCCACATCCAACCTGCTGCTGCGAGTCCGCCGTGGTCAGGGCGCGATGTTCCTGCTGGTTCGCTGACGATCGACCCGGCCGGCCGGGATCATTCGGATCCCGGCCGAGCCGCTATACTGCGGCTTTGTCCCAGTTGTGGCAGGGAATACGATGCAGAACGACGCCATGAGCGGGCTCGAGGATGCCGTGGTACAGCTTTGCGAGTCGTACACACGGATCAAGCGCGAGAACCGTCAGCTCCGCGACCAGCAGCAGACGCTGCTGGAGCGCAATGCGGCCCTGCGTGGCCGGCTGGAGACCCTGCTGGAAAAGGTTCGCGTACTGGAGTCGGAGATTGAAACATGAGTGATGCACGCTCGATCACGGTCAAGGTTCTGGGGCGCGACTATCAGGTGGCCTGCCCTCCCGATGAACGCGATGCCCTGTACGCCGCTGCGCGCTACCTGGATGACCGCATGATTGCGATTCGCAAACGCGCCGCCGGCCTGGGCCTGGAGCGCATCGCGATCATGACCGCGCTGAACATGGCGCGTGAATTGATGACCTATGAGCGTGCCGGCGACGCCCCGGCGCCAGTCGCCCCCGTCAGCAAGCCTGCGCGCAGCAAGCCGGCAACGGCCAGCTCCGACGCCGACGCCGATCGTATCGCCCAGCTCAGCCTGACGATCAAGGAAGCCCTGAGCGACGACTGAAGCATCCGGGGCAGCCACGTATACTGGCCCGGTCCGGGACTCGCTGCGGTGTTCGCTTTCTCCAAATGAACCCCTTGAGCCAATTACGGTATCCGGGAGTCGTCGTCCGCGCCGGTGAGCACGCCCACACTCATTTGCGGGAAGCCTAAAGGTGACGGGGCGGCACCCACTTGAGACTTCAGTCTCAAGGGATATTCGGATGGCGGCACGTGTGGTAATCCCGGACGCCTCATTCCCTCCTGTTCTGACCGTGCCGCACACCAAACCCGCACTGCGTAGCCTCCTTCGCCAGCAACGCAAAGCGCTTCGCGAACCGCAACGTCAGCAACAGCAAGACGCCGTCAAGGCGCAATTGCAGCAACGGCTGCAGCATCACCGCCCGGCCCGCACCGCGCTCTATCTGGCCGCAGGCTCGGAACTCGACCTGCACGCCGAAGACCCCCAGTGGCAGCATTGGACCGAAATCTGCGTGCCCGTACTGGGCGACACCACGCTGGGTTTTTGCCCCCCGCGGCCACCCTGGATCAACACCCCGGTGGGCACCCGCGAACCGCAATGTGCAAACCCGCTACCGGCGCAGGCCATGGACGTGATCGTGCTGCCCCTGCTGGCCTGCGATGCACAGGGCGCCCGTCTGGGTCAGGGCGGGGGCTGGTACGACCGCACGCTGGACCAGCCCGCGTCCGCGCTCCCGCTGCTGGTCGGCGTAGGTTTCGATCTGCAACTGGTCGA
>JBFHON010000006.1:0-22624 GCA_041593295.1 Oceanococcaceae bacterium
AGCTGAGACAGGGCCTCCAGGGGCAGCAGCACGGTAACGCCATCATCCGGGTCACCCGGCGCAAAACGGTACTGCAGACGCAGTGTCTGTCCGCGGACGGTGATGCTGGTGGGCCAGGCGTCGGTGAGGGAATGGGCCGGGCCGGCCGTTAGCGTGTCCCGATTCCAGTGCAACGGGGCATCGTCGTGATCCTTCAGCCAGGCAAGCAGATGCTCGCGGTTGACGATCCCTTCCGGAAGTACCTGTGCATACAGTGCGCAGCGGGCTTCGGGATCGATCAACAGATCGCGCCGCCGCAGGCGATCCTCCTCCGCGTGAATCTGCGCGACCAGGCGCTTGTTGTGAACAAGAAACGCCGGCGGGTTCCGCTGTCCCCAGTTTTCCTGCACCAGGGCTTCGCGGATGAACATTTCACGCGCGAGCCAGCGGTCATGTTTCGCCAGCGGGACCTTGCGCTGGCTGTCAATGATCATGCCGAAGAGGCGGCTCTGCTCGGTACACATGACCTCGCCGCGATTCTTGTCCCAGGCGGCATCCAGGGCCGATTTGCGTACCAGGCTGCCGGCAGCGGCGAGGATGGTTTCGCTGTCTGTGCGGGCGACGGTCCGGGCAAAGGTACGCTGGGTGCTGACGATGCTGGCAGCGAATACCCAGCCGGAGCGACACTTCCGCGAGCCGGATTCCGGGTGGATGCGCCAGCTAATACCGCGCGGGCCGCGGAATTCGCCGTTTTCGTGATGCTGCCCGATGTGATCCAGCAGACCGGCGAGCAACGCGCGGTCCAGCTTGTCGGTACTGCCTGATTCCCGCTTGAAGCCGGCAGCCCGCAGTTCGCGATGGATCTGGTGGATCAGGTCATTCCATTCGCGCACGCGGCGCGCGCTGAGGAAATTCTCCCGGCACCAGCGATCGAAAGCGCCGCGGCCGCGCTCTTCGCGGGCTTCGACGATGGCCCGGTGGATATTCAGCAGCGTGACGAAGTCCGACTGCGTATCCCGCCAGGGCGCGTGGGCCTGGCGTGCCGCGTCACGGTCTTCCGGGGCGATTTCACGCACGTCCGGCATGGACAGGGCCGCGACCAGAATGATCGTCGCATCCAGGCAGTGCTGCCTTTCGGCCTCGACCAGCATGCGGGCGAACCGTGGCTCGACCGGAATCCGGGCCATGCGCCGACCCGTCGGGGTGGTGCTGCCATCGGCACGCAAGGCCTGCAATTGCTGCAGCAGGCGCCGCGCATCGCGCAGTAGGCGCCCGTCCGGCATGTCCACGAAGGGGAAATCCTCCGCCTCCCCGAGGCGTCTGTCAGCCATCTGCAGGACCACATCGGCCAGATTGCTGCGCAGGATTTCGGGTGCGGTTTCCGCCGGACGGGCAGTGAAGTCGTCCTCGTCGAAAAGCCGGATACAGATGCCGGGCGCCAGTCGGCCGCAACGGCCGGCTCTCTGCGCGCAGGCGTCCTGGGCGACCGATTCGATGGCCAGGCTCTGCAGTTGCGTGCGCGGCGAAAAGCGGGCGATGCGCGCCAGTCCGGAGTCGATGACGTAGCGGATGCCGGGTACCGTCAGCGAGGTTTCCGCGACATTGGTGGTCAGAATGACCCGCCGCCCTTCGCGCTTTGGTGCAAAGATGCGTTGCTGCTGCGCGGCCGGCAAGCGGGCGTAGAGCGGCAGGAACTCCGCGTCCGGATAGCGCGACAGCTCGGGGCGTCGCGGGAGTGCATCACGCAGCTCCCTGATTTCCCGTTCTCCGGGAAGAAAGACCAGCACGTCACCCGGAGCAGTCTTCCAGAGTTCGCGCAGGGATTCGGCGATGCCGGTGGTGAGGTCCCCGCGCGGCGGGGGGCGGTAACGCATTTCCACCGGATAGCTGCGCCCTTCGACAGCAAACACCGGTGCTCCGTCGAAATGCCGGGAGAACTTTTCCGCGTCGAGGGTTGCCGAGGTGATGACCAGTCGCAGGTCTTTGCGCGTTTTCAGCAGCCGGTGAAGGCAACCCAGCAGGAAATCGATATTCAGGCTGCGTTCGTGCGCTTCGTCCAGGATGATCGTGTCGTACTTGGTGAGGCGCCGGTCGTGGCGCAGCTCGCTGAGCAGCACGCCATCGGTCATCAGCTTGACGCAGGTCTTTTCGGAAACCGCCTGCGCGAAGCGCACCTGCCACCCGACTTCCTGGCCCAGATCACAGTGCATTTCCTCGGCAATGCGTTCAGCCAGTGTGCGGGCCGCCAGCCGCCGGGGCTGGGTGTGCGCGATCGCGGTCCGGCCGGCGCGCAGGGCCAGCTTGGGAAGCTGCGTGGATTTCCCGGATCCGGTCGCCCCGCAGACGATGCTGACGGGGTTCTCACGGATACTGCGAATCAGCTCATCGGCATGCCGGGCGACCGGAAGTTCGGGCGGGAGGGCGAGCTGTTCAGGGCGAAGTGCGTGTGGCGGGGTCTTAGAGGCTTTCAATCAGACGGAATTCGGCGTAGTGCGGGGCCAGCGGCGCTCCGGGTGAACCGGGTGCATCGGCGGCATAGGGTGTCGCGCGGAAACGCAATTGTTCCCCATTGATGCCCTGGCTGCTGAACAGGCTGCGCAGCGCGTTCTGGCGCAATGCGACCGTGCGGGCGGCTTCGACGCTCGGGATGCTGACAAACACTTCCACGATGCGACCCGGTTTGGAGCCGGCCTTGGCGCAGAAGTATTCCACTGCGCGTTTTTCACGTGCACTCAGTTCCGTGTTGCCGGAAGCATAGTAGACGCGCAGGCCGGCAGCGGGTGCCGCCGGGCGGGGCGCTTTCGCCGGGGCGTCGGCGCGGACACTGGCCACTGGTGGCGCGGCGGCTTCCGCGCGCGGCGCCGGTGCGGGAGCCACTGCGGTGGGAGGAGCGGACACAGCCGTTGCCGGGGCGACGGTGGCCGTTGCCACCGTTTTGCTGGGGCCTGTCGGGGCGGGTTTTTGCAGGCCTGCCGGGATTTCCGGTTTCAGCGCGTCCAGTCGCTTGTCTGCGTTGAGGTCGATCTTCGGCTTCGCCGCGACGCGTTGCGGAGGCAAGGGCGGCATCGCGGTGTCCGCAGGTTCCTCGGCCGCGGGTGCCTGGGCCGGTTTGTTGGCGTCTGCCGCAGCGGCCGTCACAGGTGCCGGGGCCATGACGGGGCGGGTTGGTGCACGGACTTGTGTGGGCTCCGGTTGTGCGCTGGGGGCATCGGCAGCGACTTCACGGGGAGACTTCTGCGGTGCCACGCTTGGCGGGACGACAGGGGACGCCTTGGCGGGCAGGTCCGGCAATGGCGAGGGCTCGACCACGACCGGCTCTGCGACCTTCACGGGAGCGGGCAACGCGGGTTCTTCGTTTGCAATGCGGGTTGGTTCCGCCGGTGGCTTCGCCGGGCTGGTGTTGCCGGGCTGCATCATTGCCGGGATGACGGGCTGCAAGGGGGCGAGCGCCTTGTCGTTGTTCAGGTTGTAGTCTGACGTCTTGCTGGCCGGTGCTTTGGTCAGTGCGGCCGGGATTTCGGGCGGCAAAGGCAGGGCGTTGCGCTCGGCGTCTGTGATGACCTGCGCGATCGCAGCTGTGCTGCCCAGCAAGGTGCCGGATGCCAGTAAGATGACTCCTCCAATTGCAGGTGCCAACTGTTGGGGGCGATGAGGTGCAAGGTTCAAGGGCATGGCTCGATTGCGTTTTTGCGTGGTTCGGTGGTCATCATACTGCGGGCTTTTGCTGGCCAGCACTAGTGTGTAACAGTACTATCAACTGCGGTGCCTTGAGGGACAGGCAAATTTCATGACCAATTCCGGTGTTCAGCGCCTTGTCGCGCATGGGCTGACAGAGATCGGCAAAGTTCGTAAGCACAACGAAGATGCCATTGGTCTGTATGACGATGCGCAGATATGGGTTGTTGCCGACGGCATGGGAGGGCACGAGGCCGGAGACTACGCCAGCCAGCGTATCGTCGAGGCCATACAGGGCATTGCTCCGGGCGGGCTGCTGGAACGTGTCGAGGCAATGGAAAAAACGCTGCAGATGGTCAACACCGAGCTCGTCGAGCGCGCCAAGGCCAACGGTGGCAAGACCATCGGCAGTACGGTGATTGCCTGTGTGGCCGACAGCCGGCACGCGGTGATTGCCTGGGCCGGTGATTCACGCGCCTACCTGTTTCGTGCGGGTGAACTGGAGCAGATCAACGAGGATCACAGCTTCGTCGGCGAACTGGTCCGAGCCGGCACGATTACCGAAGAAGAGGCAGAAGCGCACCCGGCCGCCAATGTGGTGACGCGGGCCGTTGGTGGCGATACGCGTCTGTGCGTGGACTACCAGTACGAAGAACTGCGCCCCGGTGATCGCATCATGCTGTGCAGTGATGGGGTCAGCAAGGAAATTCCCGCCAGCACCATTGCGGACATTCTCGGTTCGACGCCCGACCCTCACCAGGCCTGTGATGCCATCAGTGCTGCGGTGTTTGCAGCCCGTGCCAGTGATAACCTGTCCGTCATCGTTATCGAGGCACAGGGCTGAGCCGGTACATGATCGAACGCAGCGCCGAAGTTACCCAGTTCAAGCAGCGTCTGCATTCGCTGTCGCATCAGCGCTTTGCCGGGGAGGTCGACAATGAGCTGATGCTCGGGACCCTGCGCAAGCTGCTGGCCCGTCAGATTGGCGCAGAGGCTGTCGGCAAGAATGCCCCTGCGGCCCGTCCGCAGGAACAGCAGTTCGAGGATGACGATATCAGCCCGCTGACCAAGGGCATCCTGATCGGAATCATGCTGATTTCCGTCGCCTTCATTGTCGTGGGGCTGATGCAGAAGTAGCTGCGCGGCGACGCAGGCTGAGATCGCCGGCCAGGTATTCCTCCACCACACCGTCCGCGGACTCCAGGCGCAGCGCACCGTAGGGAGAAATTCCCCGCTGTATGCCGTTGATTTCGCGGCTGCCGTCAAGCAGCGAGACCGGCTGATTGGCGAACACATCCCACTCGGCGAATGCTTGCTGCAACCCCGCTGTGGTGCCGCGCCCGAACTGCTCGAGCTCGCCGCGGATGCGCGCGATCAGTTGCCCCGCCAGTTCGGCCCGCGAGATGACAAAACCCGCAGCGGCGAGGCTGGTCCAGGGTTGATCGATTCCCGCTGCGGCCTGCATGTGCACGTTGAGACCGCAACCGACGATCAACTCGCAACCCGAAGACGCCTCCCCGCGGGTGTCCAGCAATATCCCGCCGATCTTGCGCCCGTTCAGCCAGATGTCATTGGGCCACTTGATACCTGCCGGAATTCCCCGTTCACGTAAAAGGCGCACCACGGCCAGGCCGAGCACCAGACTCAGAGAGGCCAGATGGTCGGGCCAGTGGTCATAGCGATGGCGCAGCGACAGCAGGACATTCTGCGCGTAGGGGGCCGTCCACTGTCGACCACGCCGGCCCCGTCCCTGGGACTGATGCTCGGCCAGCGCGACATCGACGTCGGGATGGTCGGCCAGGACCTGACTGGTCGAGTCGCAGCTGCGCAGGATCTGCAAGCCGGGGATGGCGGCAAGAGCGGGGTGCGGATGACCCGCTGCGGTCTCGAGCAGGTCCAGTCCGCGCGGCAGGCAGTAACCTTTGCCGTGACGGCTCTGGATGTCGATGCCCAGATCCGGGTGCGACAGTTTGCCCATGCGCTTGGCCAGTGCTGCGCGGCTGATCCCGCATGCTGATGACAGCTCGGTCCCCGAGTGCCAGTCTGCGTCTGCCAGCGCACTGAGAATGCGGTGATCCAGTGCGTCGATCTGGGTATTCATGAGCGTGCCCGGAATTAGCGCCAGCGCCGCAGCAACATGGCCTTTTCAAAGCGGTTTTCCGTGCCGGCGCGGAGCCGTTGCAGGTTTTCGCGGTGGCTCCAGAGCATCATCAGCAGCACCAGCGCGACATACCCTGTCGGCAGGCTCCATGCGCCGTAGGGCCCGAAGCAGGCGGTGTGCAGCAGCAGCACGCTGTGCGCAAAGATCATCGACAGCCCGACATAGCCTGTCAGCATCAGCGTAGCCATGAAGGCGGGTACCGCGATCAGCGTGCCCGTCGGCAGCAGGACCAGTGCAGCACCCAGTGCCGTTGCCGCGCCCTTGCCACCGGAAAATCCGGCGAAGGGGGAATACACATGCCCGCAAATGGCGGCCAGGCCGCAGGCCCAGGGAAGGGCGCTGCTCTCCGGTGCCGCGAGGGGCAGCGCCGTTGTCGCCAGCACGCCCTTGCCGAGGTCGATCAGCAGGACGCCCAGTGCAAAGCCCTTGCCGCGTGTCCGCAGCGCGTTGGTGGCGCCAATGTTGCCACTCCCGCTTTGTCGCAGGTCGACATTGAGCAATCGTCCCAGCAGTTGCCCGCCAAGCACGCTGCCCAGAACAAAGGCGGCGCCGACAGGCAGCAGCAGCGAAACCAGCGGCAGCATGCTCAGCCTGCGCCCAGCCAGTTGTCGCGCCGTTCGCGGGTCTTCGCGTCCAGATCGGCATTGGGCATCAGGGTGAGTGCCCAGCGGTCTTCTGCCGGGCGGTCCAGGGTGACGGAGGCCGTGCGCACGATCCCGTCGTGCACCCAGGATACCGGCACGGCCGAGCCGGCCGGGGTATTCCGCAGTACGGTCTGCAGCTCGTCCGACGTCTTCAGGCGGACGTCGTTGATGCTCAGCAGCTCGTCACCCACGCACAGCCCCAGATGCTCGGCGCAGGATTCCGGTTCGACCAGCGCAATTTGCAGGTTCTGCGGGGCCATCAACCGGATGCCAAGCTGGCTGCGCAGTGGGGGCTCGTTCCGGACCCCGCCGTTGTCCAGAAGACCCGGGGTGGTGCGCCGCTGTGCCGTGATACCAAATGCCGCCAGCAGCGGAATGAAATCGGGGTCTTCGGTGCCATAGACGCAGCGGGTGAAAAAGTCTTCCAGCGGGGCTTCCGGGCACAGGGCTCGGCAGCGCGCTTCCAGCGCATGGGGTGGAAGTGCGTCTGGGTTAGCCTGCCACTCGGCGAACTGATCGGCCAGCACGCTCTGCAGGCTGTGCTGGCCGTTGGAGTGCAGGCGCAGCTGCAGGTCGAGGGCCATCGCGACCATGGCGCCCTTGAGGTAGTAGCTGACCGTCGTCAGGGGCAGATGGGCTTCGGGTTGATACAGGCGGATCCAGGCATCCTGGCTGGATTCCACCAGACTCTGCCGGAGTCGCCCCGGTGTGCGCTCCAGGCGAGTGAGGCTCTCCGAGAGTATCTGCAGATATTGCAGTACGGAGCGGCGACCACAATGGCGCACGAACCAGTCATCAAAATACGCCGTGACGCCTTCGTAGGCCCACAGATCAGGGAACGGGGCCTCGCTGTCCAGGTCCGCGTTGTGTACGGCCTGAGGGCGCACCCGTTTCACGTTCCAGAGATGGAAATACTCGTGGCTGATCAGCCCGAGCAGGTTTTCGTAATTGCGGTTGCTGTCAGCATCACCCTGGGGCAGCGACTCCCGGCTGGCAGCAAGCAGCGTGCTGTCCAGGTGCTCCAGGCCGCCGGGACCACCGGGGGCGATGCGCAGCTGAAACAGATAGCTGCGGTTGGGTGTGCCGCCCATGATCTCGATCTGGTGCTCGACAATGCGCTGGGTATCCGCGATCAGACGGTCGAAATCAAAGTCGATGGTTTCCGCGCCGGCGATGGCGAAGCGGTGCACACAGTCGCCTGCGGTGAACTCGCGCACACGCAGGGTGCCCATCAGCAGCGGGTGGTCGATCAGGTCGCGCCAGTCTGCCGCCTGATACTGCCCCCAGCCGTCTGCGATCAGCTTCGGGTCAACCGCGCTCAATGACGTTGCACAGGACCAGGCGGCCGCGTTTAGTGGAGCGCGAATGTCGAGCCGGATCGGGCGGTCTTCCTGGCCCCGCACGGCGGGAAAAATGGCGGCTCCCTCGAAGTGGCCGCGCCAGGGGTCCAGCCAGGCGCCGCGCACCGAGTCATCCATACCCATCATTTCAAACTGCACCTGCAAGTCGGTTCCCGGCTCGGCCGTGACGACATAGGTGGACTTGTCGGTCTTGTTGATGGCGACAGGGCTGCCGTTGGCGACGGCGCGGGTTCCGGCAACATGGCGGGCGTAGTCGCGGATCTTGTAGCTTCCGGGTGTCCAGTTGGCAAAACGGATGGCCGTTTCCGGCTGGGTGCAGCGAAAACGGAGTTCGACACGGAAGCGCTGGGCGTGAGGGTGTTCCGGGATCAGGGTGTATTCAAGCAAGGGATCAGTCACAGGAGGTAGGATGAAATTCGGGTGGCAGTGTAACAACGCCGGTCAGGCGCTACGATGGACATATGCAGGATCAAGCCGGTCGGGACGACACTGAAAAACTCTTAGCCATGGCCGCGCATGACCTGCGGGCGCCATTGCGTCAGATCGGTCTGCAGCTGGCATTGCTGCGACGGCGTCGGGATGCCGAACTGACGGACGGCTTGCGCAGCGATCTGGATGCGGTGCAGGAACAGGCCAAGGCCCTGCAGGCCCTGCTCGAGGACATGCTCAACTGGGTCGCCGGGAATGCCCGCGAGGATGCGTCGACCTTTGCCGTGGAAGAGGTGCTTGTCGAGGTCAAGCAGTTTCTTCAGCATGAATTGAGTGAACGCAACGCGGAATTGCGCTGGGAGACAACCAGCGTGCAGGTGCATGCGCGCAGGAAGTCGGTCTTGCGTTTGCTGCTGAATCTGATTCGCAATGCTCTCGAACACGGTGGCCCGCAGGTGCAGATTACGGTCCGCTGCGAGCAACAGGACAACATGGTGCGGGTCACGGTCACCGACACCGGCCCCGGGATTCCGCAGCGCATGCTCAGCCGCGTGTTCGAGCCCTTCAACCGTGGCGCTGCCCACAGCCGTAGCCAGGGCACGGGACTGGGGCTGGCCATCTGCCGAAGGCTGGCCGCCGAGGAGCACGGGGCTATCGGTGTGGAGTCGCCGCCGGAAGGTGGCAGTCGTTTCTGGTTCACGCTGCCAGCGCAGGGCTGAGGCGTCTCAGGGCAGGCCGTTCGGGTCAGAGATCGTCCAGCAGGGCGTCGAGGTCATCGTCCGGGTCCGGGGCGCCATTCCGGATCGCGCTCTCACGGCGCTGCAGATACGCACTGCGGACGAAGGCATAGCGATCATCCTGCTCGTAGAGCAGGTCATCCGCGCCGAGCAGGTCGGCCCGCAGCTGCACCACATCCATGGCGGTGAACCCGTAGATCACGGTTTCGTGGTCGACATAGTAGATGGGGGACAGGGGGGCATCAAAGAGCCGGCCGACCAGGTCCCGATTGGTGGAGGGCCCCAGGAACGGCAGCATCAGGTACCAGCCTTCGCCGACGCCCCAGGTACCCAGGGTCTGGCCAAAGTCCTCGCCATGCGACGGCATCCCCCAGTACTGCGCAACATCAATCAGTCCGGCGACCCCGATGGTGCTGTTGACCAGGAAGCGGCCGAGGTCGCGTGAGCCATCGACGAACGCGCCCTGGGCATACTGGTTCACGATGGTGACCGGGTACAGCAGGTTGTTGACGAAGTTGCGCACGCCGGTGCGCATGAACTGCGGCGTGACGGCGACGTAACCCTTGGCCACGGGGCGCAGCACATAGCGGTCAGCAACTTCGTTGAACTGGTAGATCGCCCGGTTGACCGGCTCCAGGGGGTCCTGGGGCTCGTAACTGGGTGAGTGCGCGCAGGCACTCAGGAGCAGGACGCCGAGGAGGGCAACGCCTGATTGACGAAGTTTTTTCATGAGTGGCCCGGCGTCAGCCCTGGCTCTTTTCCAGCTTTTCGATCAGCCCGTCGAGGCCGACCTTGCGAATTTCCGCGTTGTAGCTGCCGCGATAGTTGGTGACCAGGCTGATGCCATCGACAACGACGTCGTATACCCGCCAGCCTACGTTCTTGAGCTGACGCAGCCGCCAGTTCATCTTGATCGGGCCACTGGTAGTCGGAACCTGGGCGCTGACCATGGTGCGGGTGTCACCCGGAGCCAGGTCCAGGGGTTCCCAGATGATCTCGGCGTCACCGGCCTGCAGCAGCGCCTTGGAATAGGTACGAACCAGCAGGTTGCGGAAGCCCTCGACGAAACGGTCCTGCTGCTCCGGGCTGGCCGATTTCCAGTTCGGGCCCAGCACCAGCAGGGACATGGTCCGGAAATCGAACAGCTTGAGGATCAGCTCATCCACCATCGCGTAGAGGGCTTCGGAGTCGCTCTCGTAAACGGCGCGATTCTCCCGGATCGATTTCAGCACCCGGTTTGCCGAAGTCTGCGTCAGCTCCAGTGGTCCGAGGTTCTCGGTTGCCAACGGCGCGCTTTGCGCGGCAGGTGTCGTTGCCGGTTTGGCATCGGCCAGGGCCATGCCGGGAAGGGTGGCAAGCAGCCCGAGTAGCAGTGTGGAAATCGTGCGCGTAGGCATAGAAGGTGTCCTCGTTCGAGCGGGTTATTTTACGGCTTCGCTAGTCTGACCGTGCGAAAGGGGGTTTATTCCCTAGTTGCGGTCTTCGATCTGCGGAAGCAGGGGGGCGATGTGCTCCCGGTGCAGCAAGCGGTCCAGCTTTTCCGCCAGCGCGGTGCCGGCATCGGCAACACGCGGGGCGGTGCCAAAGACGGCGACCTGGGTCATCTGCATTCCGGCGTATCCACAGGGGTTGATCCGGTTATACGGTTCAAGGTCCATATTCAGATTCAGCGCCAGTCCGTGGTAGCAGCCAGGCTTGCGAACACGCAGTCCAATGGAGGCAATTTTGCGCTCAGCGCAATAGATACCCGGTGCGCCGCTGCGCCGCTGTGCCGAAATGCCGAGCTCCTGCAGATAATCGAGCAGGACCTGCTCGATGCCGAACACCAGCGCCCGGGGGCCGATCTGCCGGCGCTTGAGATCCAGCAAGGGGTAGACAACGACCTGGCCCGGCCCGTGATAGGTCACCTGACCACCCCGGTCAGTCCGGATCAGCGGAATATCGCCCGGGTTGAGCACATGGCCGGGGTCAGCGGCCTGCCCGAGGGTGTAGACCGGGGGGTGCTCCACCACCCAGATTTCGTCCGGGGTGTGCGCGTCGCGCTCTGCGGTGAATGCCTGCATGTCCGCGTAGACCGTGGCGTATTCACGCTGTCCCAGGTCGCGCAGGCGCGTTGGTGTGCTCAAAGGGTGACCATCACTCCGGGGACACGTGCCAGCGCGTGGTGCAGTTGTTCGATTTCATCGGCACCCTCCACGCTGAGCGTGACGGTCAGCGAAATGTATTTGCCCGTGCGACTGGGGCGCATGCCCAGTTCCCATTCACGCCCTTCGCCCAGTTCCGAACGCAGTTGCTCTTCGATTTCGGCCTCGAGTGTGCTGCGTGATTCGAATACCAGCTTGAAGGGGTAGACGCAGGGGTAGTCCAGCTGGTCGAGCTGGTCACGAAGTGCCATGGTCGGATCAGCCTCCCATGAAGATGATGGTTTCATCCCGCAGACGCTGCCAGAAGCTGCCCAGCGGGATGTCCTCCAGGGACTGCAGCGGCATGCGCGCCAGTTCCCGGTCGGCGTGACGGACCACCAGTTCGCCAACCACTTCGTTGCGCTGCACCGGTGCTCGCAGTTGTGCCGGTATGTCGGTGACCAGTTCCACGTGGTCACGTTGTCCCCGCGGGATGACGACCCATGTGGCATCGGCGCGCCCCAGCGATACCTGTTCCTTGGCGCCCTTGTAGATCCGCTTCTCATCCACCTGGGTGCCGGCCGGCAGGACCTCGACGCTCTCGAAGAAGCGGAAGCCCCAGTTGATCAGGGATTCGCTGGAACTGATACGGGCGTTGTCGGTGGAAGCGCCGAGCACGACGGCAATCAGGCGCATGTCATCGCGAATGGCGGAACTGGCGAGGCAGTAGCCGGCGGCGCTGGTGTGGCCGGTCTTGACGCCATCAACGCTGGGGTCACGCCAGAGCAGCCGGTTGCGGTTGCGCTGGCTGATGTTGTTGAAGGTGAACTCCTTCTCGCGATACAGGGCATAGCGCACCGGGAAATCGGCAATCAGGCGGTAGACGAGATGGGCGATATCGCGTGCGGTGGTGTAGTGCTCGGGGCTGGTGAGGCCGGTGGCATTGGTATATCGGGTGCTGTTCAGGCCGAGTTTTTCCGCGTACTGGTTCATGCGGTCGGCAAAGCTTTCTTCGCTCCCGGCGGTGTGCTCGGCCAGGGCGATGGCCGCATCGTTTCCGGACTGGATAATCATCCCGCGCAGCAGGTCGATCACGGATATCTGCTTGCCGACCTCGGCGAACATGCGCGAGCCCTCAGCCTTCCAGGCCTTGCGGGAGATGGTGACGAGGTCTTCATCGTTGAGCAGCCCCTGCTTGAGTGCGTCGAACACCACGTAGGCCGTCATCAGCTTGGTGATGCTGGCCGGGTCGGCACGTTCGTCGGCGCCGGTTTCCGCAATGACCTGGCCGCTGGCGTAGTCCATCAGGATGTACTGCTGGGCGTCCACGCTGGGTGCGCGCGGCGGTGGCAGCGGGGCGGCGTGGGCGGTGAGCGCGGTGGCTCCGGCCAGGGCGACGAAAACGGTAAGCAGTAGGTTTTTCATGATGCAGGCAGATCGTCGATTCATTGGGCCACGAGCAGACTGTCGAGGCCACGGTTTGCGAGTTTGGCAGCGACGGCTTCGGCGCCGGAAGAGTCGGGCCAGGGCCCCAGCCAGACCCGTAGCCAACCGCCGGATGCCGGCGTAAGTGGCGCAACAGGATAGCCCATGGTTGCGAAACGCTGTCGGGTCGACTGGGCGGTGTCGGGGTCACGGAAGGCACCAACCTGCAGAAAGTAGCGGCTGGGTCGAGCAGGCGCTTCCCCGGTGCTCGCGGGCAGGGGGATGGTATTGCGCGGGCGGGCTGCGGCCGCGGTTTCGCCATCAATGTTGAAGTTGTCGCTTACGGAGCCGGCTGCTGCGGGCGCGAACTCCGCCGTGCTTTCCAGAACCTGTATGAGCACGGGAGCGGTGCCCTGTTCCACGACGCCGAGACGAACGGCTGCGGCCCAGGAAAGGTCGAGTACCCGGTCGGAATGGAACGGCCCCCGGTCGTTGATCCGCACCGTGATCGACTTTCCGTTGCTCAGATTGGTGACGCGCGCAATGCAGGGTATGGGCAGCTCGCGGTGAGCGGCCGTCAGCGCAAACATGTCAAAGGGCTCGCCGGAGGAAGTCCGCTGGCCGTGGAATTTCTGCCCGTACCAGGAAGCATTCCCTTCCTGCACAAAGCCGCTGGACTGCGGGAGCACGCGATAGCGCTTGCCGAAGACCACGTACTCCTCGGGGTTGCCATAGCGGCTGCGCGGCAGCACCTGCGGCACCGGCTCCGGTGCAGCCCAGGGGTCACCCTTCTGGCGCGGTGGGCCGTCGCGTGCCGGTGTGCTGGAGCAGCCTGCAAGGACGGCCAGGAGGGCTGCCAGCAGCAGGTCGCGTAATACCCTGGGCTTCATCGCCGGCCGCCCTCTGTCGTGGTCATCCCGGAGGTGGCCATTTCATCGGCGATGGCACGGGCCAGGCGGTAGACCGCCATCGCGTAGTACACGCGCGGGTTGTAGGCCATCAGGTTGTAGAAATTGGTCAGGCCGAACCAGTATTCGGTCGTTTCGTCACCGGTGAAAGCCAGCAGGCCAACCGGTTCCGAAATCGGGATCGCCGGGATGGCGGTCATGTGAGCGCTGAAATCCGCATAGCGGGTTTCTGGCCGGGTGGGGTTGAGCGCGAAGGTCGCGTCCGGGGTCCCCAGGGCCGCGACGACAACGGGCTCATCGGCCCGCCAGCCCTTGCCGGCGCCGCGAAAGTTCACCAGGTAGTTCGCGGTGCTGCCAATGGCGTCGTCGACGGTCCACAGGTCGGTGCGGCCGTTGTTGTCGAAGTCCAGGGCGAGACGGCGATAGTTGGAGGGCATGAACTGAGACAGGCCCATCGCACCGGCATAGGAACCCTTGGCGGTCAGCGGGTCGATGCCGAAATCACGGCAGGCCAGCACGAACTCGACCAGCTCATTGAAAAAGAAGGGCGAGCGGGTGGGGTGCTCAAAACCCTGCGTGGCCAGCGAATCGAGAATGCGGTGCGGGCCGGTGTAGCCGCCGTAGCGGGTTTCCACGCCGATGATGGCCACGATGTATTCCGGTGGAACGCCGAACTGACGCCGGGTGCGCTCCAGGGTGGCGGCATGCTGGCGCCAGAATTTGACGCCGGCCTGAATGCGATCAGGTTGCAGGAAGATCTGAAGGTATTCCGGCCAGGTCTTGGTTTTCTCCGCGGCGTTCTGCTCGGCCTGGATCAGTTTCGGGTTGCGCTGCGCGGATGCCAGCAGGTCTTCCAGCTGGTCCCGCGAAAAGCCCTCGGCCTGCAGCCGGTTCATGAATTCCGCTGCGCGCGGATGCTGCCGGTAATCGGCCGTCGCTGCGCAGGAAGCGAGCAGGAGGGTGCAGAGGATTGTGCGTCTCAACATGGGTTCAGAGAGTGCCTAGTCCGGGTCGGTTGTGGGAGTGGACGGACATGATCAGCCCGAAGGCGACGGCCAGTGAAACGATGGAACTGCCACCGTAGCTCATCAACGGCAGGGGAACCCCGACCACCGGAAGAATGCCGCTGACCATGCCCATGTTGACGAATACGTAAACGAACACCGTCACACTGAGGGTGCTGACCAGCAGTCGCCCGAAGCGCTCGGCGCTTTGGGTTGCGATGTACAGCCCTCGTGCACAGATCGCGATATAGATGGCGATCAGCGCCAGCGCGCCGATAAAACCGTGTTCCTCGGCGAACACGGCAAAAATGAAGTCGGTATGGGCTTCCGGCAGGAAATCCAGCTGGGCCTGGGTTCCGTTCATCCAGCCCTGACCGCTCAGCCCCCCGGAACCAATGGCGATTTTCGACTGGATGATGTGATAACCGGCGCCCTGGGGGTCACGCTCGGGATTGAACAGGGTCAGAATCCGTGAGCGCTGGTAGTCATGCATCGTGTACCAGAGCGCCGGAAGCGCCGCGAGTGACAGCGCGATCATGACACCCAGCAGTTTCCAGCGCAGGCCGGCCAGGAACATCAGAAAGCCGCCTGGGGCCGCGACCAGCAGCGCGGTGCCCAGGTCAGGCTGCAGACCGATCAGGGCGACCGGCACGGCGATCATCGCCAGGCCGAGCAGCAAGGTGCCCAGGCCGAGCGGCCAGCGCGATGGCGCGAGCACGGTGGAAAGTGCCAGCGGCAGGATGATCTTCATCAGTTCGGAGGGTTGCAGGCGTACGCCACCAAGTGACAGCCAGCGTTGTGACCCGTTGACCTCCGTGCCAAACAGATGCACCGCGACCAGCAACAGGATGCACAACAGATAGCCCGGTAGCGCGAGGCCGTGAAACCAGTTCGGTGGAAGGCGTGCGACGATCAGCAGTGCGGCCAGCCCGACGCCCATGCGCTGCCCCTGAGAGATTGCCGCGTTGATATTGCCACCGGTCGCGCTGTACACCGTCGCCAGCCCGAGGCCGGCCAGCAGCACGAGCATGGCCATCAGCCAGGGGTCAATGCACAGCATCTGGGCCAGGTTGCGTTTTTCCGTACCGTAGACAGCCATCAGATGTCGGCCTCCAGACACCAGGGGCGCCAGTTCACACCGTCACAGCGCATCAGCCAGCTTTCGATCATCTCGCGGGCCACCGGTGCAGCGACGGCGCTGCCGCTGCCGCTGTTCTCGACCACGACGGCGACGGCCATCTGCGGGGCCTCTGCCGGCGCGAAGGCGATGAACAGGGCATGGTCGCGCAGTTTTTCCGGGACATCTTCGAGTTGAGGAGCATGGTCATCCTCCTGCGACAGGCCGGCAACCTGTGCGGTGCCGGTCTTGCCGGCGACGCGGAAGGGCAGGCCCTTGCCGACCGGTCGGGCCGTGCCGTGCCGGCCGTAGATCACGGCGAGCATCGCCTCATGAATCTCTTCCCAGTGTCGCTTGTGATGCAGTGAAATGGTCGGCAGCGGGCGCGGGGGCTCGGTAATCACCTCACCGTCCCGGCTGCGGGTCTTGACCAGTTTGGGCTCGAAACCGCCCCCGCGGAGAGCAATGCGCGACACCATCTGCGCAAGCTGCAGGGGGGTCATCACCATGTAACCCTGGCCGATGCCGATGTTCAGGGTTTCGCCCGGGTACCAGATCTCGCCCAGGGCACCGATCTTCCATTCCGGGCTCGGCAGGATGCCGGCATCCTCGGCCGGCAGGCGAATGCCGGTGCGGCTGCCGATGCCGAGTCTGGCGCCGAAGGCCGCGAGGCGCTCAATGCCCATGTCGTAGGCAAGCTGGTAGTAGTACACGTCGCAGGACTGCGCGATGGACTCCTTGAGATCGACAGGACCGTGACCGCGACGTTTCCAGTCTCGGTACTTGCGGGGCTTGTTGGGCAGCTGGTACGAACCGCTGCAGTAGATGTGGTCGTGTGGCTTGATGACACCGGCTTCCAGTCCGGCCAGGGCGACAATGGGCTTGACCGTCGAACCGGGCGGGTAACGGCCCTGAATGGCCCGGTTGAACAGCGGGTTGGCCGGGTCGTTGATCAAGGTGGCGTAGTCGCTGTGGCTGATCCCGTTTATGAACAGGTGCGGATCAAAGCTGGGCTGGGAGACCAGAGCCAGTACATCGCCGCTGTTCAGGTCCAGGGCGATCGCAGCGCCACGGCGGCCGGCCAGCGCCTTGGTGGTGGCATCCTGCAAAGCGGCATCGAGGGTCAGGCGCAGGTCCCAGCCGGGTACGGGCGGCGTATACGCAATTTCCTCCAGCCGGCGACCGCGGGCATCACTCTCCAGCAGACGGGTTCCGGAGGTGGGGCGCAGGTAGGTTTCAAAGGAGCGCTCGATGCCGGTCTTGCCGATATGACTGGCACCCCGATAGGCGCCCTCGGCATCCCCCTGGAGGTCGCGTGCGGTCAGCCCACCAACGTAGCCCACCAGATGCGCCGTGGTTTCGCCCCGCGGGTAGCGCCGGGTCAGCGCAGCACGAACGCTGATGCCGGGCCAGCGGCCCGCGTTCACTTCCAGTTGTGCCAGCTGGGGCGGGGTCAGGCTGAGCTTGAGGGGGACTGCATCGAAGCTCTTGGCGGCCTTGCGGCGATCCTCGAAGCGCTGCAGCTCATGTGGGCGCAGCTCAACCACCTCGCCAATTTCCTGCAGCGTGGTGGCGAGATCAGGGACTTTCTCGGGGGTGACTTCCAGCTGCCAGCTGGGGATGTTGTCGGCCAGAATCGCACCCGAGCGGTCATAGATCAGCCCCCTCACGCCGGTGACGAATTCAGTTGCTGTGCGGTTGCGGTCCGCACGCTGGGACAGTTGTTCATGCTCGTGCATCTGCAGCAGCCACAGTCGGCTGATGACGACGGCGGCCAGCGCGATGATCAACGCGAGCGCGATGCGGGTTCTCAGCCGGAAGTCGGCGAGTTGCTCGTGGCCCTCAGAAAGCTGCATCGGATCGGATGGCCGTGTCGGCGGGTGCCAGCAGCACGGCAAAGGGAAGCCACAGCAGCGCTGCGACAAGGGCCGGTGCCCAGTTGGGCGGGGTGGCCGGTATGCCGATGGCCAGGTACCAGTGAGGTTGCGCCACCGTGCATGCGGAAACAGCGATCAGTACGACGATGAACTGCAGCAGCAATTGCCCGCGCGCCAGCCAGGGGCGCAGCAGGGCCACCGCGAGCGTGAGCGTGATGCCAGGAATGGTTACCGACCCAAGCGGAAGGTGGGCCAGGCAATCCAGCAGCAGCCCCAGTCCCAGCGCAGCGAACAGCGCGCTGCGCCGCGCAGCCCAGCCCATCAGTACGAATGCGAGCAGGATCGGCGCTTCCCGCAGCCCGCCGAGCGCAAAAACGCCAGGCATTGCGGCGACAATCAGCGCAGCAAAAGCAGGCAGAATCCAGGCAATCTGAGGCAACAGCAGGCGGGCGGCGAGGCCAGGTCGAAACGGTCAGCGGTCAGTTTGCCCGATGCCCTGCGTTGACGCAGCCCCGAGCGCCACGAGCACTTCGGGATGGGCGGTGCTGCTGGCCAGCGGACGGGCCATGATCTTGAGAAAGCGCTCGCCCTGGATGGCGTCTACCGAGATGATCTCGGCAATGGGCAGGCCGTCGGGATAGCGTTTGCCGAGGCCGCTGGTCAGTAGCCGGTCGCCAACGCGGATGTCGGTGTTTTGTGGCAGCCAGGACACCTTGACGGCATCAATGCTTCCGGTCCCGTGCACGATGGTGGTGGTACCAGTGCGCGCGACGACGGCCGGAATGGCGTGGTCGACCTCGGTGGCGAGTACCACCACCGACTCATGGCGGGTCACCGCTTCGATTTGCCCCAGAACGCCGTCCGGCGTCAGGACCGGGGAGCCCACCGTCATGTTCTCGGCGCTGCCGGCGGCAAGCACCAGCCGGTGAGGCACAGGTGGGGGTGTGCGGCGCGCCACGCGGATGGCGCGCAGGGCGGCATCCACCCGATCGGCTGCACCAAGCAAGGCTCGCAGCCGCGTGTTTTCGGCGCGCAAGCCTTCCAGTGCCAGCAACTCGGCCTGCAGCGCACGGTGCTCCTGCCGGAGTTGCGCATAGGCTTCACGCAGGTCTTCTTCGGCCTCTTCATCCTGGCGATGTTGCTGGTACTTGCCTGGTAGCGAGCCCAGCCAGCGCACCGGTGTCAGGAGGGCCAGCCCGAATTCGCGCGCCTGGCTGATGATGCCGGAGCCTTCGGTTTTACCAGCCAGAAACACGCCGCCGGCAAGTGCGGCGACCAGGACGATACTGAGCGTCAGGCTGCGGCGTTCGCGTCGGGAGCCGGGAAGGGCGCTTCCGTCCATCTACAGCCTGCCGGGATCAGTCAAGAATGAAAGCCGCGGTTTTCTGGTCGTCCAGTTCCAGCAGGCGACCGCCACCGCGGGCCACACAGGTCAGGGGGTCATCGGCGATGACCACCGGCAGGCCAGTTTCTTCGGCCAGCAGCTTGTCCAGGTCCCGCAGCAGAGCACCGCCACCGGTCAGCACGATGCCACGTTCGGCAACGTCGGAGCCCAGTTCGGGCGGGGTGGCTTCCAGAGCCTGCTTGCAAGCCGACACGATCTGGCTGAGCGGGTCCTGCAGGGCATCCAGGATTTCGTTCGAATTCAGCGTGAAGCTGCGCGGCACGCCGGCGGAGAGGTGGCGCCCGACGACATCGATTTCCTGGGGCTCCATGCCCGGGTAGGCGCAGCCGATTTCCTGCTTGATGCGTTCGGCCGTGGTGTCGCCGATCAGCATGTTGTACTGGCGGCGCACGTAATTGACGATGGCCTCGTCGAATTTGTCGCCGCCGACTCGCACCGATTCGGCATAGACGATGCCGTTCAGCGATATCACCGCCACTTCGGCGGTGCCGCCGCCGATGTCACAGACCATGGAGCCGCGCGCATCGCCAATGGGTATGCCGGCGCCGATTGCGGCGGCGACGGGTTCGTCGATCAGGTGCACCTTGCGCGCGCCGGCATTGGCGGCCGATTCGCGAATGGCCCGGCGCTCCACCTGCGTGGAGCCATAGGGCACGCAGATCACCACCCGGGTGAGCGGGCGAAACACACGACGGGAATGCACCTTCCGAATGAAGTGCTGCAGCATCTTTTCGGTCACGGTGAAGTCGGCAATCACGCCGTCCTTCATTGGCCGAATCGTAGTAATGTGGGTTGGCGTTCTGCCCAGCATCTTCTTCGCGTCGATGCCGACGGACTCGATGTGTTTGCCGCCACGCGCGTCGTGGCGGATCGCGACCACGGACGGTTCGTTGAGCACAATGCCCTCGCCGGCCACGTAAATCAGTGTGTTCGCTGTGCCAAGGTCAATCGACAAGTCGTTAACGAATAAGCCGCGCAGGGATTTCATAAGGCAGTGCTGTCCGTGGGTAAGGCCGCGAGAAAGCGCAATCATCGGTAAAATTGCCGATTCCCCGCAGCGAATCTGCGGACGATAACAAACCCCCAACGTTTTTGGTACGAAATCCCATGAGTCTGGCTGTAGAGGATCTGGAAAGGCTGGCGCGCCTTGCGCGACTGCACTTCTCCCCGGAAGACGTCACGCGCTATCGCGACGAACTGAACACCATCCTGAGTATGGTGGATACCCTGAAGGCGGCCGATACCGACGGCGTGGAGCCGATGGCGCACCCTCTGGACATGGCACAGCGCCTGCGCCCGGATGAGGCGACCGAAGCGAACCAGCGGGAAAAACTGATGGCCGCAGCGCCGCAGGCCGAGGCCGGCCTGTTTGTCGTACCCCGGGTGATCGAATGAACCTGCACGAACTTGAACTGCATGAACTGCAGGCCGGGCTGGCGGCAGGCCGTTTCAGCGCCGCCGAGGTGACCGAACACTTCCTGGCCCGCATTGCGGAGCATGACGGGCAGTTGAACTCCGTGGTGACCAGCAATGCGGACGCTGCGCGCCAGCAGGTCGCTGCGGGGGGCACCGGGCCGCTGGCCGGGCTGCCCCTGCTGCACAAGGACATTTTCTGCACTGAAGGCCTGCGCACCACCTGTGGCTCGAAAATGCTCGGTGACTGGGTGCCGCCCTACAACGCCACCGTGGTCGACAAGCTGAATGCGGCGGGCATGGTGACTCTGGGCAAGACCAACATGGACGAGTTCGCCATGGGGTCCTCCAATGAAACCAGCCATTTCGGCGCCGTGAAAAACCCGTGGAATCTGGAGTACGTGCCCGGCGGGTCCAGCGGTGGCTCTGCCGCAGCCGTAGCTGCCGGGCTGGCGCCGGTGGCAACCGGTACGGATACCGGGGGCTCGATTCGTCAGCCTGCTGCCCTGTGTGGCATCACCGGCATCAAGCCGACCTACGGCCGTTGCAGCCGCTACGGCATGATCGCCTTCGCCTCCAGCCTGGATCAGGCGGGTGTGTTTGCCCGCAGTGCCAAGGACTGCGCGATGGTGCTGGGCGCCATGGCCGGCTTTGATGCGCGCGATTCCACCTCCGCAGATCACCCGGTAGAAGACTACCTGGCCGGTCTGGAGCAGCCACTTGCCGGGCTGCGTGTGGGCAAGCCCCGGGAGTTTTTCGCCGAAGGGCTGGATGCGGGGACTGCGGCGCGTGTGGAAGAGGCGCTGGCCGAACTGGAAAAGCTGGGCGCGACCATCGTTGACATCAGCCTGCCGCGCATGGACCTGTGCGTGCCGGTGTACTACGTGCTGGCCCCGGCCGAGGCCTCGTCAAACCTGTCCCGCTATGACGGCGTGCGCTTCGGCTACCGTTGTGACAACCCACAGGGTCTGGAAGACCTGCACACCCGCAGCCGCAGCGAAGGCTTTGGTCGCGAAGTGCAGCGGCGCATCTCCATCGGAACGTATGTGCTGTCGCATGGCTATTTCGATGCCTATTACCTGCAGGCACAGAAGGTCCGTCGTCTGGTCAGTGACGACTTCACCCGGGCCTTTGCGGATGTCGATGTGATCGCTGGCCCGACCACGCAGGCACCGGCATTCAAGCTCGGTGCCAAGGTCTCCGATCCGGTTGCCATGTATCTGAATGACATCTACACCATCGCTGCCAACCTGGCGGGTCTGCCCGGGTTGTCCGTTCCGGCGGGGCTGGTCGACGGCATGCCGGTCGGTTTGCAGCTGGTCGGTCCGGCCTTCGCCGAAGGCCGTCTGCTGAATGTGGCGCACAAGTTCCAGCAGGCGACCGATCATCATCAGCAGAAGCCGGCAGGCTTTTTCGGGGGTGAGCAATGAGTTGGGAAGTTGTCATCGGGCTGGAGGTGCACGTTCAGCTTGCTACCCGGTCAAAAATCTTCTCCGGCGCTCCGACCGCTTATGGCGCTGCACCCAACACCCAGGCTTGCGCCGTGGATCTGGGCTTGCCCGGGGTATTGCCGGTGCTGAACCAGCAGGCGGTGGAAATGGCGGTGCGTTTTGGCCTGGCAGTGGATGCACAGATCACCTCGCCGAACATTTTCGCGCGCAAGCATTATTTCTACCCCGACCTGCCCAAGGGCTACCAGATTTCGCAAATGGAATTGCCCATCGTGGCCCATGGCCACCTGGATATTCCGGTTGGTACCGAGGGTGACACCAAGCGGATTCGCATCCTGCGGGCACACCTGGAAGAGGATGCCGGCAAGTCCATCCATGACGCCTTGCCCGGTGCCACGGGGATTGACCTGAACCGGGCCGGTACGCCGCTGATCGAGGTGGTGACCGAGCCGGATATGCGCAGCGCTGCGGAAGCGGTGGCCTACCTGAAGATGCTGCATGAGCTGGTGCGCTGCATCGGGGTGTGCGATGGCAACATGCAGGAAGGCTCCTTCCGCTGCGATGCCAATGTCTCGGTGCGCCGGGCCGGTAGCGACAAGCTGGGGACGCGCACCGAAACCAAGAACCTGAATTCCTTCCGTTTCGTGGAACGGGCCATCAATTTCGAGGTGGAACGCCAGATCGACGTCCTCGAAGGCGGTGGTGTGGTGCAGCAGGAAACCCGCCTGTATGACCCGGACAAGGATGAGACCCGGGCCATGCGCAGCAAGGAAGATGCGATGGACTATCGCTACTTCCCGGACCCCGATCTGCTGCCCGTGGTCTGCGACGAGGCCTTTATCGAGGCCCAGCGGGCACAGCTGCCCGAACTGCCTGCACAGCGTCGCGAGCGTTACATGGCGGACCTTGGTCTGG